>JBKPNA010000461.1:0-7261 GCA_046765695.1 Actinomycetota bacterium
CCGCCATCCTGCCCGCGTACTCGTTGCTCCTCGGCCTGCTGGCGCTGCTCGGCTTCGTCGCGATCAAGGCCGGCACCAAGCCCATCGGGCTGGACGGCAAGCCGAACCCTCAGCTGGTCATCCCGCAGCTGTTCGAGGACCACTTCCCCAGCTGGTTCGCGGGCGTTGCTTTCTCGGCGATCGCGATCGGCGCCCTGGTGCCAGCGGCGATCATGTCTATCGCCGCGGCCAACCTGTTCACCCGGAACATCTACAAGGCCTACCTCAAACCCGAGGCGACCGACGCCCAGGAGGCGTCGGGTTCCAAGATCGTGTCGCTGATCACCAAGTTCGGCGCCCTGCTGTTCGTGCTGACCCTGGACCGGCAGAACGCGCTGAACTTCCAGCTGCTCGGCGGCGTGTGGATCCTGCAGACGCTGCCGGCCATCGTGTTCGGGCTGTTCACCCGGTGGTTCCACCGCTGGGCGCTGCTGATCGGCTGGGCGGTCGGCATGATCTACGGCACGGTGGTCGCGTACGGGTACTGCACCGCCTGCACCACCCGGGCGTTCGCCAACTCGTTGGCGGTGGTGCCACTGCTGGGCAAGGCCGGGTACATCGGGCTCACCGCGTTCGCGCTCAACGTGATCGTGGCCGTGGTGCTGACGGCGGTGCTCCGTGCCGTGAAGGTCGGCAACGGCACCGACATCACCAGCCACGGGGACTACTTCGCCGATCTCGGCGATCCGGGCGTCGAGGCCCGAGTCACCGAGGAGCGGCCCATCCACTAGAGCGTGGCAAACTGGGCAGCCGCATCTCGACGAAAAGAGGCAGGCATGGCGAAGGGTGGCCGGAGACGGCGCGCACGGCGGAAGAAGGCCGCCAACCACGGCAAGCGCCCCAACTCGTAGTTGTCGGGTCTGTCCGCTCGCGCATCGCGCTCTACCCCGCCAACTTCGTTGTCGCGCGTCGACGGAAAAGCGCTCGACGCGCTCCTCCTCAGCTCGGCGGCGCGCGATACCGACGCTCGCGGACTAGCGGCCGCGACGCAGACTAAAGCTCGCGGCGGATCACCGTCAGCTGGCTGACGATCTTCTGGCGGAGATGTGTCGGGGCGACGTCCCCGCCGCAGCGGCGGCGTACCAGCGCCCGCAGGGCCTGCTCGACATCGAACTTGTCAAGGCACGGCTCACACGCCGCCAGGTGGTGGCGGATCGCGTCCCCGGTTGCCGAGTCGAGCTCGTTGTCCAGGAACTCATACATCCGCTCGAGCACATGCTCGCAGTAGTCGTACGCGGCGTCGGGAAACTTCTCGTTCATGCCGGGCTGCCTTCCCGGGTCAGCCCACGCCCACGGGCGTAGTCAGCCAGCAGATTGCGCAACTGATTCCGGCCGCGGTTCAACCGCGACATCACCGTGCCGATCGGCGTGCCCATGATCTCTGCGATCTCCTTGTAGGCGAATCCTTCCACGTCAGCGAGGTACACCGCCAGCCTAAAATCCGGCGGCAGCTGCTGCAGCGCCTCCTTGATGTCGGAGTCCGGCAGGTTCTCCAGTGCCACCATCTCCGCCGACTTCAAGCCGGTCGAGGTGTGTGACTCGGCCCGGGCGAGCTGCCAGTCCTCGATGTTCTCTCCGTCGGAGATCTGCGGCTCGCGCTGCTTCTTGCGGTAGGAGTTGATGTAGGTGTTGGTCAGGATCCGGTACAACCACGCCTTGAGGTTGGTGCCCGGGGTGAACTGGTGGAACGAGGCGTACGCCTTGGCGTAGGTCTCCTGAACCACGTCTTCCGCGTCGGCCGGGTTGCGGGTCATCCGTAGCGCTGCCGCATACAACTGATCCAGGTACTGCAGGGCCTCGGTCTCGAAGCGGGCATGACGCTCGTCGGGTGTCTCGGCGTGACCGGCGTCGGAGGGCGGCGAGGCGGCGGCGGAGCCGGTAGGAGTGCTCATCGCGAACGAGAGTACCGGCGACCGACGGGCCAACGGGGCCTCGACGTAGGTGTCGGCGAACAACGGCATGACTGATGCAACGCGAGCCTCGGCATGCTATTCCCGATACCCAGCCAGGAAGCCGGCAACCTCCGCCAGCACCAGGGACCGCAGGTCGGCTGGAGTGAACTCCGCATTCTTGCCGATCCGGAAGCTGTGGTCGGCACCAGGCAGCTCGATGATCCGGATCCCTGGCGCGGCGCCCATCGCGGCCCGGATCTCATCGGGCGTGCCGAAGCTGTCCGACGTGCCCTGCAGCACCAGCCGAGGCACTCCGGCGGTCAACAGCTCCGCCGCCCGGGACTTCTCCGGGCGGCCAGGGAGATGGAGCGGGAAGGCCAGGCAGACGACTGCGCGTGCGCCCACGGCCAATGCCGTGCGGCAGGCGACTCTTGCCCCTGCGCTGCGGCCGCCAACGAACAGCGGGCCCTGGCCCCATTCCTGGTCCCGCAGCCACGCCAGCGCCGAGACCCACGCTTCGTCGAGCTGACCCGGCGGCCCGGCCACCCGGCGGCCTGCAGTACGCCACGGCTGCTCGAAACGCACCACGGTGGTGCCCTGCTCGGGAAGCTGTCGAGCGAGCAGTTCCAGGTCGCTCGCGCCCGTCCCGCCACCGGCCCCGTGCCCGAGGACCAGGATCGAGTGCGGGTCGGCCGCCGCGTCGACCAGGAACCGGCCCGGCCCCCGGAGAGTCTCGACCGGCAGGGTCGCGGTGGACATGGTGGTCAGAGCAGCGGGTCCTGGGCCGGTTCGCCGGGAGTCAAGGTCTGTTCGGCGGGAATCGGGTCGAGCAGTCCCGGGTGGTTGTTGTCCACGCTGTTGACCTCCGTCGAGACTGCGTACGCCTCGAGCATCTCCGCGTCGGTCACCGCCAGCAGGTCCCGAACGCGAACCGCATCGGTCAGGTCCGGGTCCAACCAGGCGTCCACTGCTTCCCGGCGTACGACCATGGGCATCCGGTGGTGGATGTGACCCACCGCGTCCGTGGCCTCGGTGGTGATCACCGTGCAGGTCCGCAGCCAGGCCGAGTCGTCCTCGCGGTCCTTGGTTGGATCCCGCCAGATCTCGTACAGGCCCGCCATGATCAACGGCTGGTCGTCGAAACGATGGATGAAGAACGGCTGCTTGAGTGGTTTGACCTTGGCCCTGGCGGAGCTGACGGGGGGCTCGATCGCATACCACTCGTAGAAGCCATCGGCGGGCAACAGGCAGCGCCGGGCCGCAAAGGCCCTGCGGAAGGCAGGTTTGTCCGCCACCGTCTCGACCCGGGCGTTGATCATCTTCGAGCCGATGGAGGGATCCTTGGCCCACGACGGCACCAGTCCCCAGACGAGCGGGGCCAGCCGGCGACGAACCTCAGACGAGTGGGCTCCTCGGGTACGGCGCTCGAAGATGGCCGGCACCGCAACCGTCGGTGCCACGTTGTAGTCCGGTCCGGGCAGTCCCTCGAACTCGTCGTCGATCTCGAACTCCGCCATCAGGTCCGCCGGCGGGATGGAAACCGAGTAACGTCCACACACAACTCATGACGGTAGCCTGCGGCGCCGACGGTCGGGCTGGAGCCGCCGCTGCCGACGGCGAAAACTCCACCAATGGCGACTTCTCGCCCGCCCAAGCACAATTCGAGGCTGAGAAGTCCACCATGGTGGGGTTTTGTCGCCACGGCGGGGGGTTTCAGGGGGGTCGTCCCCCCTGACGGTGCCCGACACGGTAGGAATGACCTATGACCTTGTTGCGCGCCGCCGCTCGGACCATGCTCGCCTCGTACTTCATCGCCTCGGGAGTCAAGGCCCTCCGCGACCCCGACTCGCTGGTGCCTGACGCGGAACCTCTGACCGACAGAGTCGTACCGATGGTCAAGGAGTACGCGCCTGAGCAGGTGGCGAGCTACGTTCCGGAGGACGCCAGGACCCTGGTCCGAGTCCACGGTGCCACCCAGCTGGTGGGTGGGCTGGCCCTGGCCAGCGGTAAGGGCCGCCGGCTCGGCGCCTTGCTGCTGGCCTACTCGCTGATTCCCGGCACGATCGCCAGGCACCCGTTCTGGAGCAGGACCGATCCCGGCCAGCGGGCGGAGGACCAGCACCAGGTCCTCAAGAACGTCAGCCTGCTCGGCGGCGTACTGCTGGCTGCTCGAGACACTGAGGGCAGGCCCGGCCTTGCCTGGCGGGCCCAGCGAGGCAGCCGGGCGATTGCGAAGAGCACAAGCAGGGCGACCGGGAAGGTCACCAAGACGGCCGAGTCGCTGACCGCGGGTGGCAGCGACCTCGCCGAGAGCGCGCTGGCCACCGGCGCCGCGCTGGTGGGAAGCGTGGTGGCCTCGACGAGGAAGACCCGGAAGCAGGCCGTCAAGCAGTTCGCCCATGCGCAGGAGGTTGCGGCCAAGCAGGCCGAGGAGGCCCGCAAGGCCGCGGTCAAGGCTGCCAAGAAGGCCAAGAAAGAGGCGCCGAAGCAGCTTGCGGCCGCCAAGAAGATCGCCGCCCAACGCGCCAAAGAGGCACGCGAGCTGGCGGTCGAGCGAGCCAAGGAGGCCCAGAAAGCCGCAGCGACGAGGCAGAAGCAGGCCCGCAAGGAGGAGAAGCGCACCAGGCACATCCAGCGCGGCGAGAACTGAGGTTTCGTATCGGTGGCGCCAGTGGCTAAGCCACGGCCGTGGGCCGCGCCGCTGGCGCCCGCGCCGATCCGCGCGACGGTGACCCTACCGGGTTCCAAGTCGGAGACGAACCGCGCGCTGGTGCTGGCGGCCCTGGCCAACGGGCCGTCGCTGATCCGCAAGGGGCTCGACGCCCGCGACACCCAGTTGATGAGGGACGGCTTGCGTGGCCTGGGGGTCGAGATTCTCGAGAACGGCGACCTGTGGCAGGTGCTGCCGCCGGACACATTTCTCGGCAATGTCACCATCGACTGCGGGCTCGCCGGCACGGTGATGCGCTTCCTCCCCCCGCTTGCCCTACTAGCCGACGGACCGGTGCGGTTCGACGGGGACGAGCAGGCGTACGCCCGCCCGATTGCTCCACTGCTGCAGGCGCTCACCACGCTCGGAGCGCAGGTCACCGCCGAGGGCGGCAGGTTGCCGTTCACCGTTGCCGGCCGGGCATCGGCGCGTTCGGTGACCTTCGACGCGTCGGCGTCCAGCCAGTTCGTCAGCGGATTGCTGATGGTTGGCGCCCGGCTGCCCGATGGGCTGGAGGTCCGGCACGCAGGCCCACCGCTCCCCTCGCTTCCTCACATCGAGATGACCGTGGCAATGCTCCGAGAGCGGCATGTCCGGGTGAGCACCGCCGAACCGAACCGCTGGCTGGTCGCCCCGGGTCCGATCGCAGCCCGCGAAATCGATGTCGAGCCGGACCTGTCGAATGCGGCCCCCTTCCTGGCCGCGGCCGCGATCACCGGCGGGCACGTCACCGTGCCGCACTGGCCGGGTTCCAGCTCACAGCCGGGTCAGGCGATTGCCGACATCCTGACCGCCTTCGGTGCCGAGGCGAGCTTCGACGAGCGTGGGCTGACCGTACGCGGCACGGACCATCTGCACGGCGTCGACCTTGACCTGTCGACGGCCAGCGAGCTCACCCCGGTCGTCGCGGCCGTGGCCGCTCTGGCCGACGGCACCAGCCACCTTCGGAGGATCGCCCACATCCGCGGGCACGAGACCAACCGGCTGGCGGCGCTGGCCACCGAACTGGAGCGGCTCGGCGGTCACGTGACCGAGACCGACGACGGGCTGACCATCCACCCCAGGCTGCTCGGCGGCGACGTCTGGCGAACCTATGCCGACCACCGGATGGCGCAGGCGGGCGCTGTGCTCGGACTGGTGGTGCCCGACGTGGAGTTGGACGACATCGGCTGTACGGCAAAGACGATGCCGGAGTTCGCGGAGCTCTGGCAGTCCATGATCGAGGCCGCCGAGACAGCGGGTTCGGCTCGGTGAGCTTCCGCGGCGACGAGCATGCGGCGTTCGACCGCCCCCGCCGCCGCAGCCGCCCCCGGACCAAGGACCGGCCGGACTACTCGGACGCCGCATCGGGCATGGTCGTCACGGTGGACCGGGGCCGGTTCACCGTCCTGGTCGAGGACTGGCTGGTCAGCGCGACCAAGGCGCGGCAGCTCGGCCGGACCGGGGTGATCGTTGGCGACCGGGTCAAGGTGGTCGGCGACGTCTCTGGCGGCGAAGGCACGCTGGCCCGGATCGTCGAGGTAGCGGAGCGGGAGACCGTGCTGCGGCGGACGGCCGACGACGACGACCCGTACGAGCGGCCGATCGTGGCCAACGCAGACCAGCTGGTGATCGTCACCGCCCTCGCCGACCCGCCGCCGCGGGTGGGCATGATCGACCGGATCCTGGTCGCCGGGTTCGACGCCGGGATCGCTCCACTGCTCTGCCTGACGAAGGCCGACCTCGCCTCGCCGGACGAACTGGTCGCCCAGTACGAGCCGCTCGGCGTTCCGGTCGAGGTGACCTCCCCGGATGCCGACCTGGACCCGCTGCGCAACCGGCTGGCCGGCCATCGCAGTGTCTTCGTCGGGCACTCAGGGGTCGGCAAGTCGACCCTGGTCAACGCCCTGATTCCCGGGGCGCGGCGGGCCATCGGGGCGGTCAACGAGGTAACGGGCCGGGGCCGGCACATCTCGACCTCGGCGATCGCGCTGCGGCTGCCCGACAACGACAACTCCTGGGTCATCGATACACCCGGGGTCCGGTCCTTCGGACTGAGTCATGTCAGCCGGGACCGCATCGTGGCGGCCTTCCCAGACCTGGCCGGCATCACCGCCGACTGCCCGCGCGGCTGCAGCCATGAGGCCGGCGAACCCGAGTGCGCGCTCGACGTTGCAGTCGCCGAAGACCGACTTGCCCCGGTCCGTCTGGAGTCGTTCCGCCGGATGCTCGGCTCCGGACAGTAGCGTTAGCCCCATGTCCGCGCCCTCGACCGCGACCCGGTCCGACGACGCGCTCTACCGGGGGCTGACGGACGACCTCCGGCTGGCGCATCTGTTGGCCGACGACGCCGACTCGATCACCATGAGCAGGTTCAAGGCGCTCGATCTGCACGTCACCACCAAGCCCGACCTGACACCGGTCTCCGATGCCGACACGGCAGTGGAGGAAGCCCTGCGGCGGACGCTCGGCCGCGCCCGGCCGCGGGACGCGGTGCATGGCGAGGAGCTAGACGATGTCGGCTGGGGACCGCGCCGCTGGGTGATCGACCCGATCGACGGGACCAAGAACTTCGTCCGTGGGGTGCCCGTCTGGGGCACCCTGATCGCCTTGATGATCAACGACGACCCCGCCGTTGGGG
>JBKPNA010000462.1:0-7143 GCA_046765695.1 Actinomycetota bacterium
GGTATGCCATCGGCGGAAATGTCGAGGTATCCCGCCTTTCCGGGATCAATGTCCAGCGCGGTCGGCTCCTGGCCTTCACCGCAGCAGGGTTGATCTCTGCAGTCGGTGGGATCCTGCTGGCGGCGCGGCTGGGAAGTGCGAGCGCTGTTCAGGGCAGCGACACCCTGTTGTTCTCGGTGGCCGCGGTCTTCCTGGGCATGACGGTCGCCAAGTCGGGCCGGGCGAATCTCGTCGGCACCATGGTGGGTGTCGCAATCCTCGGAGTGATGAGCAACGGCCTGAACATCCTCGGCGTGAACGCGTACGTGCAGCAGGTGGTCACCGGTCTGATCATCATCGCCGCCGTGACCCTCTCCTCCCTCCGGACGCGCGAGAGGTAGTCGGGAGAGGCAGCCATTGCTCCTCTCCGCACAGCTGAGCAGTTCCGCTCACTGCATTTCACCGCAGCACGTACGCCCTACGAAGGAGTAGATCATGCGCAGAAACAGAGGGCCGGGAGCGATTCTCGGGATCCTGACCATCCTGATACTGGCGCTGGCCGGTTGTTCGTCCGGCGGCGGTTCCGGTTCCGGCGGAGACGGGCCGTTCAAGGTGATCGCCTTCACCTCGGGCAACCAGACGCCGATCGGCGCGTGGTGGGTCAAGGCCGTGACCGCCAAGGCCAAGGAGAACGGCTGGGACCTGACCATGATCCAGGGCGACTTCGACTTCCAGAAGATGAACCCTCAGGTCGAGAGCGCGATCGGTCAGGGCGCCGACGCGATCTTCGACGGCTACACCGACGAGGCTGCGATCGGATCGATCGTCACCGCCGCCAAGGACGCGAACATCCCGATCTTCGCCATGGACGCGGCGACCGAACCGACCGATGCGTTCGTCGTCAACATCACCACGGACCAGCAGGCCATCGTCGACGGCACGCTGAAGGAGCTCGACACCTCCCTCGGTGGGCTGGAGGGCAAGAACGTCATGGTCATCGGCCATGATCCGCACCCCGGCATCCGTCTGCGCTCGAGCCTGGCGCTCAAGGACCTCAAGGCCGCCGGAGCGAACATCGCCGGCGGCGAGGTGCAGCAGGTCAAGTCCCCGGCTACCGGTCGGACCGAAGCGCTGGCCCTGGTCCAGGACTACCTCACCGCTCACCCGAATGGACTCGACGCCGTCTGGGTGGGCTGGGACGACGCGGCACTGGGTGCAGCCCAGGCCATCACCGAGGCCGGATCGACGGCGAAGGTGACCGGCTGCGACGCCACGAGCGAGGCCATCGCCCAGATCCAGTCCGGCGGCGCATTCCTGGCGACCGTCAACCAGCCGTGGCCGGAGATCCTCGACATGGTGACCAAGGACCTGGTCACCTTCCAGAAGGACGGCGATCTGCCGTCCGAGAACTTCCAAGCGGTGGACGTCACCATCGTCAACGCGGCCAACGCGGCGACCATCACACCGTCGGACCAGTTGGGCTGACCCGATCCAACGAGCGGTCGGGGTCGGGCCACTCCCGCCGACCCCGACCGCTGCCCACGATCAACCTCATCGGAAGGCAGCATCATGCGCTTGCAAGGCAAGGTCGCGCTCATCACCGGGGGTGCGAGCGGTATCGGCCTGGCGACGGTCCACACGTTCATCCGTGAGGGCGCCAAGGTGCTCGTCGCCGACATCAACCTCGAGCAGGCGGAGAAGGTCGTCGCCGAGATCGAGGGCGACGGCAACCCGGGGTCCGTCGCCGCGGTCCAGGTCGACGTGTCGGTGTACGGCCAGGTCGAGGCCGCCGTGCAGCGCGCGGTCGACGTCTTCGGGAAACTCGACGTGATCTTCAACAACGCGGGCATCGCCGGTGGCAAGCCCCTGCTCGAGCACGACCCGGCCGTGGACTACGAGCCCATGATCCGGGTCGACCAGGACGGCGTGTACTACGGGATCCTCGCCGCCGGCCGGCAGTTCCGGAAGCAGGGCACCGGCGGCGTCATCATCAGCACCTCCTCCATCTACGGCGAGCAGGCGGCCGAGCTGGCCTTCACCTACAGCGCCGCGAAGGCCGCCGTCATCTCCTTCACCCGGTCGGCGGCCTACGAACTGGCCGAGTACGGCATCCGTGCCGTCGCGATCACGCCCGGCCGGGTCGGCACCCCGATCATCAACCAGTTCAGCGACGAGCTGCGGGCGACCTTCGCGTCCGAGCAGCTGCGCAACAAGCTCACCGAGCCGCAGGAGATCGCCGACGTGGTGGCGTTCCTGGCCTCCGACGAGGCCAACGTCATCAACGGCACCGTCGTGCACGTGGACGACGGGTACTCGGTGTTCAAGCAGCGCCTCGACCTGCCCAAGTTCTGAGGAGTCGACGTGCCGACCGAGGTCGCCTGTCACCTGAACGTCCTGGTTCCGGACCTCGCGGAACCGGGGCTGAGCGGGGCACTCACCGCGCTGGCCGAGCTGGGCTACTCGCACGTGGTGCTGCCCCCGATCGACCCGCAGAGCGCCCCGCTCGCGGAGTGGGCCGCGCGGTTCCGCGACCACGGCCTGGCGCCGATCACGCTTGCCGGTCAGGCGCCGGGCGCCGACGTGTCCTCCGCCGACCCCGGTGACCAGGAGCGGGGCGCGGCGGCCTTGCGAGGGGTGGTGGACGCCACCGTGGCCCTCGGGGCTGACCAGATGAACGGCGTCTCCTACGGGTTGTTCGGGCGCCCCGAGGGGCCACAGACCCGTGCGGCCTTCGAGCGGTCGGCGCGTTCGGTCGGCGCGGTCGCCGACTACGCCCACGAGCAGGGGGTGACGATGACCTTCGAGGTGCTCAACCGGTACGAGACCGCGATGATCAACACCGCTGCGCAGGCGCTCGACTACATCGCCACCAGCGGCTCGGACCACCTCAGGGTGCATCTCGACACCTTCCACATGGCAGTGGAGGAGCACGACATGCTCGGCGCCGTCCGGTCCGCCGTGCCTGTCCTGGGCTACCTGGAGCTGGGACAGTCGGGCCGCGGCAATCTCGCGAGCGGGTCGGTCGATCCGGCCGCCGTCGTCCGGGAGGCCCTCGGTGCCGGCTACCGCGGCCGGATCGGCGTGGAGGCGTTCTCGCGTTCCCTGCTGGCGAGCGTCGCGAGTGACATGCTCGCGATCTGGCGCGAGCCGTACACGGATGGACGCGCTCTCGCCGAGGAGGCGATGCTCATCGTCAGGAGAGCAGAGGTGACCGCGGCGTCGTTGGCCAGCACCGCCTCGTGATCATCTCGGCGCGGACGTCCGGACGTCCGGACGTCCGGACGTCCGGGCGGCGGGAGCGGCGCAACGCGGCTCGGTACCCGCGCGACGTCTTCGACCGTGAGGGCTTGCGCGGGCCACGCCTCGAAGCCCGTGCCGCACCGTCGCGATGCGGATGGAGGAGGCGGTCTTCCTCTCCCCCTGACGGCAGACCAGTTGGGGCACTCGACCCGGCCCTGACGGCCCGCTGCCACCTGGGCCGCAAGGGGGACGTGTCGCGTGCGGCTGTAGTCCTCCGAGGGTGGAGGTCGCACCGCTCCGTGGAGTCCTGATTCAAGTTTTCGGGCGAGTCAGCGCTGTGCTGGCGCTCCGAGGATCGCAGGGTCACTCGTTCTCGCTGGTAGGACGCCTGGCGGCTCGGCTGGACCCGCATCGGCTCGCCCGGCACCTTCGGGGGGCGAACCACGTGGGCGGATCGCAGCGCGAGCCGCGTGAAGTAGGCCTTGCAGGCATGGGCCGCTCGACGTGCCCGCTCGTGGGATGGCAGCACGCCGTCCGGGTCTACCTCGCGCTCGAAGCGGTCGAGCAGCGCCCGACGGGCCGGCTCGGTCCGCGCGGTGGAATCAGTCGTCTTGGCCCACCACTCGTGCGCGGCGAGGCGCGCGATCAGCGAGCGGTCGGCCGTCATGGGGGAGAGGCTGCGACTGCATTTAGGACTGGAGAACGGGATCCAATGCCAGGGCGATGCCGGGGAGGTCGCGGTCGTAGACCCGCCCGTCGTCCAGCTGGTCGGCCACTCCCGGAGCAGCTCCTGCCAGTCGCACCTCGTCGGTTGCAAGCTAACTCGTACATGCACCTGCCGCTCGACAACCTCGACTGCAGACCTGCTCGAGGTGGCAGCCTGCTTCTGCTCCCATGCGCCGTGTCGGCAGGTCGCCGAGCAGCACTTCGGGATCGGTCCTCGCCGTCCGGGGATGATGGGTCCCCTGCACCAGCCACACGCCGTCGCGGCGGTCCGACGGCGTCATGGCGTTGCCGCCGTAGCTGGTCCCGCCTCCGGCGCTGGTCGTCCATTCGCGCACCGTTCCGCATGCGTCTGACCCCTGCTGATGGCTCTCCAGAAACCGGTCACAACGAGTCAAACAGCCAATGGTGAGCTCCTATGTGTCAAGCCGGCTTGGGGCGCAGGTGAAGGGTCGGTTCGGCGGGTTTCGGCTAGCGGCGGCGGCGAGCGCGTCGAGCCGCGAAGAGGGCGCAGTCGCGACAGATGGAAACGCCGGGGGTCGATGCCAACTCGGTGACCCGCCGCCGTGGGTAGACCCCGCCGCAGCAGCCGCAGCGCCGGAGCCCGGGAAGCGCGGCGAACGCGGCGGGGAATGCGAACACAGGTACATGGTGGCCCAGGCCGAGGGAGGTTGGCCCGTCGCGGACAGGCCGCTCGATTCCCACCCAGATCAGGAGCGAAGCGCTCAGGCAGCTGGCCCCTGGGGCGGCCCGTCGGCCGGCTGGCAGGCGGCGGCTGCGCGGTCGACCTACTTGAAGGCGTCCTTGACTTTCTCGCCGGCCTGCTTGAGGTCGGCCTTGATCTGCTGGCGCTTGCCTCTGTCTTCAAGACGGGGGTTCCGCGTGACCCGGCCGGCCGCTTGTTTCGCCTTTCCGGCCATCTCGTCGATCTTGTTGCTCGCCTTGTCGTCAGTGCTCATGGGTCAGTCGTTACCCGCTCGCCCCACCGGCAATGCCGGGGCAGTTCGGCAGGCTCAGCAGGGCAGCGGCCGATCCCACGACGGGCTGCCGAGGGCCCAGAAGAGGGCATTGCCTCCGGACCCAGTCGTCAGGCGCGCCACGCCGAACAAGGAGGTGGTGGAGCCAGACCGGCCGAAACGCAGGATCCGTCAGCGGACGGCACGAGCCGGGAGTGTCCTCCTCAGCGGCGGACCCCTTCGGCCGGGAACCACGGCGGGCATGACATTCAGCGGCAGCGCCGCCTGGTCAAGACTGGCGACACGGCCGCCGCCCGGCTCACTGAGTACCCCCTCGACTTGGCAGTCCTTGTCCCCGCCTACAGCCGCAGTTGGGCTTCAGCCCCGGTGCGCCACTCGAGAAGCACGATGCTGGCGTCGTCCTGAAGTTGGTCGGCCTGGTGGTTGAGCACGTGGCGCATCAACTGCCGGACCGTCTCGGGCGAGGGTTCGCCAGCGGCGACGGCGGTGGCGATGAAGTCGGCCAGCCGTTGCTCGCCGAAAAATTCGCCGGTGGGGGAGCGGGCTTCGGTGATGCCGTCGGTGTAGAGCAGCAGCCGGTCACCAGGCTCGAGGCGCATCTCGCAGCAGACCGGCTTCGTCACCTGCAGGCCGAGTGGCCTGCTGGGCGGGCATCGCGGGGCTCGGACCAGCGAGGTTCCGCGCAGGATCAGCGGCTCGGGGTGGCCGGCGTTGATCCACCGCAGCCGGCCGGAGTCGATATCCAGGCGCGCGAGCACTGCGGTGGCGAACTGGCTGGCGCCGAACTGGCCGGCGATGGCGGTGTTGATCTCGACGGCGATCTCGGGCAGGTCGAGAGCGTTGCGGCGGGCGTGCCGGTAGGCGCTGATGGCGACGCTGGCCAATACCGTGGCTGGCAGCCCATGCCCGACCGCATCGATGACCAGCAGGTCGGCGGTGCTGCCGTTGAGCGCGTAGTCGAAGGAATCCCCGCCAATGTCGTAAGCGGGCTCCAGCCCGCCGGTGATGACCAGCCGCTCGGTACCGAAGCTCATCGGCGGGAGCAGTTCCCACTGCATCTCGGCGGCCAGGCTGAGAGTCCGCCGCCGGCGGAGGCGGGAGAACACGTCGCCGTAGGCGTCGTTGACCACGATCAGCTCGGCAACCAAGGAGACGAACGCGCGCAAGTCCCGCTCGCGGTCCTCACCCGGTGGCGCGGGGAGAACTAGCTCAACGACCCCGAGCCGCTCCACTCCATCCAGCAGCGGTAGCCACAGTCGGTGGACGCCCCTCGTGGCCGTGCTGGTGATCACGTCGACCCGGCGGAAGGCGCGTCCGGCCATCGTGCCCTCGATCGACAGCTCCTGGCGCTCGGGGACCCCGGTGCCGGGCAGCGGCAGCAGGGTGGCCTGCTCGTAGTCGGCCAGGTAGAGCACCATCTCGCGGACACCCATCCGGCGAGCAGCGGCGGCCGCCGTCGCGGCCAGGTCGTCCGGTGCGAGCAGATGCGACGCCTGCAGCAGCATACGGAGGGCTTCCGTCACCGAGGCCGTCTGTCGCTCGGTCATGCGCGTAGACGCTAGCCCCCGCAGCCAGATGTACCTCTGTCCTGCATTTGCCGTCGGCACACTGACCGCCGGTCGGTAGCGCACGACCAGTTCGAGGTCCTCGGGTTGGGGCGGATCGGTCAGCAGGCTGCGCTGCAGCTTCTCGGCCGATGCATGCAACCGATCGAACAGCCGGGCGTTGTCCATCGACAGGGCGCCTCAGCGAGCGACCTCGACGGCGGTGGCGACCTCCATCTCGGTGCGCGGCGGCCGGCCGCCGGCGTTGAGCATCGCCAGAGCCCCGGAGGTCTCGCCGCGTGCGCGCAGGGGCACGACCGTGCAGGAGCTTGCGTTCACGCCCCCCAATACTCGTTTGTCTGCGCTTCCGTGCCCGTGGGCGAGCTCCGGCGGGTTTCGGCTTGTCCGATCATGATCGGCGTAGCGTGCGCTGAGGTCACCCGGCACGGGTAGCGAAGCTGGACTCGGAGAGGCGGGCGTGGTCGCACATCCCCCCGTGGGTCAGGACGCGTGGCTCGCGGCTGTGGTCGACCGGCTGCCCGACGGGATCGTCGTCCTGGATCCGAAGTGGACGGTCTTGTACGCCAATCCGGCCGCCGCCCGGCTGCTCGGCGCGGGGGACCGGGCTCTGGCCGACCGGCAGCTGTGGGAAGCGCTGCCGCACTTGATCAACACCGGGC
>JBKPNA010000463.1:0-5669 GCA_046765695.1 Actinomycetota bacterium
GAGCACGAATGGGCGGTGAACGCCCGGGCTGGTGACCGCTTCTACCGCGACTACTTCTACATGTTTGCCGACCGGACGCAGCCGGACGCGTACGAGAAGTCCCTGCCCGAGGTGTTTCCCGACTTCGCGCCGGGCAACTTCACCTTCGACGAGGAGTCGTCGTCGTGGGTCTGGACCACCTTCAACAGCTGGCAGTGGGACCTGAACTGGCGCAATCCCGAGGTGTTCTACGAGTTCGCCGACCTTATCCTGTGGCTGGCGAACCTCGGTGTGGAGTGCCTGCGGCTGGACGCCATCGCCTTCATTTACAAGCGGCTGGGCACCAACTGCCAGAACCAGCCCGAGGTGCACTCCATCAGCCAGGCGCTGCGCGCGGTCGCCCGGATCGGCGCCCCGGCGCTGATCTTCAAGGCGGAGGCCATCGTCGGACCCGCCGACCTGGCGCCGTATCTCGGCGTCGGCAAGCATGCCGGCAAGGTCAGCGACATGGCGTACCAGAACTCGTTGATGGTGCAGATCTGGTCGGCGCTGGCGGCCAAGGACACACGGCTGTTCTGTGCGGCGCTGAACCGGTTCCCGGCCAAGCCGCCGACGACCGTCTGGGGCACTTACCTGCGCTGCCATGATGACATCGGCTGGGCGATCAGCGACGAGGACGCCGCGTCGGTGGGGTTGAGCGGGTACGAGCACCGCCGGTTCCTGGCCGACTACTACGCCGGGCTGTACCCGATGAGCGACGCACGCGGGCTGGTCTTCCAGGAGAACCTGGCCACGGGCGACCGGCGGATCAGCGGTACCGGGGCATCGCTGGCGGGCATCGAGTCGGCTCTGCACAACGCCGATGACGCCCATCTGGATCTGGCGATCCGGCGGTTCCTGCCGGCCCACTATGTGATGCTCGGGTTCGGTGGCCTGCCGCTGCTCTACATGGGCGATGAGCTGGCGCTGCTGAACGACTACAACTACGCCGAGGTCGCCGAGCACGCCGACGACAACCGCTGGGTGCACCGTCCGCAGATGCCATGGGACCTGGCCGAACGCCGGCACCAACCCGGCACAGTCGAGCACCGGGTCTGGCACGCGATCCGGCACGCCATTTCCGTCCGTGCCGCGCTGCCGAGCCTGGACGCCTCGGTGGAGACCGAGATCGTCGACCCGGTCAATCCCGGCGTGCTGGTGTTTCTGCGCCATTTCCCCGGCCAGACCCTGGTCGGTGTCTACAACCTGACTCCGGCTGACCAGTCACTGCCGCGCTGGGTCATCCCGGTAGGCAACTGGGCGTGGGACGCGCTGACCGAGGAGAGCCTGCTGACCGACGGACCGTTACGGCTCACTCCCTACCAGGCCCGCTGGTTCGTCCAGCAAACCTGATGCCCCTGTCGCGCGACGAGGCGGTGGCCGAGGTGCGGGCCGCGCTCACCGAACTCGAGTTGGACTGGCGGGAGGATCCTCCCGGCCTGTTCTCGGTGCGGCTGCCCGGCCAGCACAAGCTGGTGACCGAGTGCGCCCTCGAGGTCGGTCAGCACAGCGTGGGCGTACGGGCGTTCGTCGCGCGGCGACCGGAGCAGAACGTCGAGGCGGTGTACCGCTGGCTGCTCGAGCACAACCTCAAGCTGTACGCCGTCGCCTTCGCCGTGGATCGGCTGGGTGACATCTACCTCACCGGCAAGGTAGGGCTCGAACGGCTCGGCCGGACCGAGGTCGATCGGGTCCTTGGCGTGGTGGCCGAGACGGCCGACGCCAGCTTCAACCCCATCCTGGAGCTCGGATTCGCCGACAGCATCCGGCGGGAGTGGGCATGGCGGCGCTCCCGCGGGGAGTCGACGGCCAACCTGGAGGCGTTCCGGCACCTCGACCCCGGGCCCGACCCCTCGGGGGCGGATAACGTGCTGGATCGTCCACCCTAGTCGGTGGACTATCCAGCACATTGATGGCCGAGCGACGATAGAGGGCACTAGGCTCCCCGCTATGACGTCGACCCTCGTGTTGTTGCGGCATGGCGAGAGCACATGGAACGCCAAGAACCTGTTCACCGGCTGGGTGGATGTGGACCTGAACGACAAGGGCATGAAAGAGGCGCAGCGCGGCGGTGAGCTGCTGGTCGAGTCGGGCCTGCTGCCGGAGGTGGTGCACACCTCCGTGCTGCGCCGGGCGATCCGCACCGCCGAGATCGCGCTGCATGCCGCGGACCGGCACTGGATCACCACCAAGCGCTCGTGGCGGTTGAACGAGCGGCACTACGGCGCCCTCCAGGGCAAGGACAAGGCGGCGACGCTTGCCGAGTTCGGTGAGCAGCAGTTCATGCTGTGGCGCAGGTCCTACGACACGCCGCCACCCCCGATCGACAACGACGACGAGTACTCCACCTTCAGCGACCCGCGGTACGCCGACATGCCGACCGAGCTGCGGCCGCAGACCGAGTGCCTGAAGGACGTGCTGCTGCGGGCCCTGCCCTACTGGTACGACGAGATCGTGCCGGACCTGAGGCGCGGCCGGCTCGTACTGGTTGCGGCCCACGGCAACTCGCTGCGGGCCATCGTCAAGCACCTGGACAACATCGGGGATGCCGAGGTGGTCGGCCTCAACATCCCCACCGGCATTCCGCTGGTCTACGAACTGGACGACGACCTTAAGCCGGTGACGGCGGGTGGTCGCTACCTCGATCCCGAGGCGGCCGCCGCGGCGATCGAGGCAGTCAAGAACCAGGGAAAGAAGTAGTCCGCCCCGCCGATCGGAAGGTCAGCTCAGCGTCAGTTCCCGTTGGCCCAGGATGAGGGACCGGGGCAGCGGTAGGCGTGCACTCGTACGGTGGTGCCGGCCGGCGTGGACCGCAGCTGAACCAGGTCGCAGAGCTGGTTTGCCGTCCACAACGCGTCGGCGCTGTCCACCAACGGGGCGCGGCGCCCGGCCAGCGGGTCGTCAACATAGGTGTCGTCGATGACCTCATAGATCACCGAGTGCGGCTGCCGCCACATCCGGATGGTGCCGCTCGTCGCACCACGCTGCAGGCTGCCGGCGGCCAGACCGTGCGTCGCGGATGCCAGGTCGGTCGCCTGTTGGAGGGCGAGGCCGGCGACGTGGCCCTCCAGTCTGAGGAACATCGGCAGTCGGTCGAGGTTCTTGGCAGTGAACGGGATGGTCGTCGGCTCACCGATCAGCGGGGGCAGCTCCCTGCCCAGCATGACCTCCAGGTGGGCCCGTCCCGCGTACTGGGTGCTGCCCTTGTAGGCATCCGCCTCGATCACCACCGGGTGGCTGCGGTAGGCCTCGTCGATGACCGGCGGCTCCAGCGTTTCCGCGTCGTACGGGCAGACCAGCCAGAACGGCGTCATCGGATCGACGGCCACGTTGAGCAGCGCCTCGTGCAGCTGGCATTCGATCAGCTCGTCGGTGTGGCGTCCTGCCCAGATCGGCTCGCCGACGCCGCGGGCGGGGCGGCTGCCGCCGGCCTCCGTGTCGATGAACTTCTGCCAGGCGGGGATGATCTTGGCCGGATTGCGTCCGAGCTCCGCCATGTCGACGAACGTGACCTGATCGGCATCCGGGCCGAGCGCGTCGCGCAGCCAGTCGGTGTGCTCGAGCACAGCCGCGACCATCACCGGCTCTCCCGCAGCGAGACCCTCGGTGATGAAGGGCACGAGCCCATCAGTGAAGTCCGTGCGATCGTGCCAGAGAAAGGCCTCGTGTCTATAGCTCTGTTCAGCCCGTGCGGGGGATGGCTGGATCATGTCGACTCCTGACACGACGGGGGGATGGAATCGGAGGACAGGAACCAGATCGGGGGGCAACCGATTTATGGATCGGCGAACATGGTGTAGGCACCATACGCGGCGTGCTCAGACCAAGGCAAGACTCTTGCAACAATAATTGCTGCGACAGGCGAAGATCTGCATTCCTGTGGTAGCGGAGGTCTAGTGGTTGCGCCCGCAGGTTCGTCGAGGGTCCTGCGTCGTCCGGGTGGATGGCTCGCAAGGCCGACGAGGGAGGGCTACCTGGTCGTATCTCGACCGAGGAGAACGCCGCGAGGCGCCTCCCGGGCGGCGCAGGCCCCGGATGAAATTCCGGGCGTGACCACTAGCTTTCTAAGGCCAGGCCTCAGCCTCGGGGAACGACCCGGTGACCACATAGATGATCCGCCGGCCCATCGAGGCTGCGTGGTCGGCGATCCGTTCGTAGTAGCGTCCAAGCAGCGCGACATCCACCGCCGCCTCCACGCCATAGGGCCAGTCGTCGCTCAGCAGCACCCGGAACTGCGCGCGGCGCAGGTCGTCCATCTCCTCGTCGCGGTCGCGGAGCTCCTGGGCTGTCTGGATGTTCCGGTCGTTGATCGTCTGACCGGCGGTCACCACCATCTTCTCGGCCACATCCGCCATCCGGATGAAGTTCGGCCGCAACGTCGGTGGCACCGCGGTCTCGGGGTAGCGCAGCCGGGCGATCTTGGCGACGTGCGCCGCGAGATCGCCCATCCGCTCCAGTTCGGTGACCATCCGCAAGGTGGCCACGAGGGTGCGCAGCTCACCGGCCACCGGCGCCTGCCGGGCCAGCAGGGAGAAGGCGCGAGCCTCGATCTCGTCCCGCTTGGCATCGAGCTGCTGGTCGTCGCTGATCACCTGCTCGGCCAGCCGGAGATCGGCCTCGAGCAAAGCAGTGGTGGACGAGCGCACCGCCGACGAGACCACCTGCGCCATATGAACCAGGTCGGTCAAGATGTCGTCGAGCTGCTCCCGGTAGGAGTCGCGCATCAGAAGAGTTCCTCCGTGGACATCGATCGAAGCCTGTCGTTTCAAGCCCTTCTGCCACTCTAGGCGGCGCCGCTACAGCCAGTCGTGCGCCCCGTGAACGGGTCGTAAACAACTGCCGAACCCTCGGTTACTCCTGGTCCTGGGCGGATGCGGGAGCCCGCCCGACACGCGTCGGCACCCTACTATCGGTGGCGTGAACCCGATCGGGGCCGCTTTGCTGGCGCTCGTCGTGGGTCTCGGCATCGGTGCGCTGGCCGTTTGGATAGGTCTGCGCTCTCGCCGGCCGGACCCATCGACGGCATTGGAGACACCCGATTCCGTCGTCCCGGCTGGGGTAGCGGAGGTGTTGGCGGTCCTCAACTCAGCGGGGGTGGTCGTCGGGCGGCACGACGAGGTGCTCGAGGCCACCACCACCGCGCGGACCATTGGTTTGGTACGCGGCAGCCGGATCGTGCCACCTCGGTTGCTGGAGCTGGTGCGGGCCGTACGCCGGGAGCAGACCGCCACGACCAGTGACCTTCAGCTGGCGCGGGGCACCGGCGTTCCGGCCAGTTACTTCACCGTGCAGCTCGCCCCGCTGGGGGATGGCCTGATTCTGGTGCTGGCCGACGACCAGACCGCCGCTCGGCGGATCGAGCAGATCCGTCGCGATTTCGTTGCCAATGTCAGCCATGAGCTCAAGACGCCCATCGGCGCTATCTCCCTGCTGGCGGAGGCCGTCCAGGCCGGTGCGGATGACCCGGAGGCAGTTCGCAGGTTCGCCGGCCGGATGAACGTGGAGTCGGCACGGCTTGCCGAGCTGGTCGCTCAGATCATCAGCCTCTCGCAGCTGCAGGCTGACAACCCGCTGGACGACCCGGAAGTGGTCGAGGTCGATGACGTGATCACTGACGCGGTGGATCGGCGGCGGGTCGATGCTGAGCAGCG
>JBKPNA010000464.1:0-5164 GCA_046765695.1 Actinomycetota bacterium
GCTACGCCCAGCTGAACAGAGAGCGGGTCTCGGTGGAGCAACGCATCGCCGCCCGCATCGCCAAAGCCAAGGCCGAGGCCAGGGCCAAGGCCCGAGCGGCGGCGCTGGCCCGCAAGCGGGCGGCCGCGCGCGCCGCGGCGGAGGCCAGACGAGCGGAGCGAGCGCTGAAGGCAGCCAGGGGAGCCAAGCAGCGTGCCCGGGCGGCTCGAGCCGCGCGGGCAGCCAAGCATCGCGCCCAACTGGCCAAGCGGCGGGCCCATCATTCGTCAAGCGGTTCGCGGCACAGCCGAGCTACCGGGGGCAGCTTTTCCTTGCCGGTACCCGGAGCGATCACCTCGCCGTACGGTATGAGGTTCCACCCGATCCTGCACTACTGGAAGCTGCACGACGGCACGGACTTCAGGGCGGGCTGCGGTGCGCCGATCCGGGCCCCGTACCGGGGCCGAGTGGCCGAGCGCTACTTCAACCGCGGGTACGGCAACCGGCTGATGATCGACCACGGGTATGTGCACGGCAAGTATGTGACGACGGGGTACAACCACGCGATCCGCTACGTCGTTCACGTGGGACAGCATGTCCACAAAGGCCAGGTGATCGGCTACGTCGGCAGCACGGGCTACGCCACCGGCTGCCACCTGCACCTGATGGTCTGGGTGAACGGCCGGATGATCAACCCGATGCGCTGGTTCTGACCGGACACGATAACCATCTGGGATCGCTTGCCGTCCGAACCGGCGCCCATACCGCCACGGTGGCCTCCGGCCGGGGAGGATAGATCCATGGCGAAGGAAAAGGGCCGCACGCTCGTCGCGCAGAACCGCAGGGCTCGGCACGACTACCACATCCACGACACCTACGAGGCAGGCATTGTGCTCAGCGGAACCGAGGTCAAGTCGCTGCGCGAGGGTCGGGCCAATCTGGCCGACGCGTTTGCGACGGTCGACGACGGCGAGGTGTGGCTGCGAGCCGCGCACATCCCGGAGTACAGCCACGGCACCTGGACCAACCACAGCGCCCGGCGGACCCGCAAGCTGCTGTTGAACCGCACGGAGATCAGGAAGATCGAGCGGGAGCTGACCACGGCCGGCACCACGTTGGTGCCACTTGCCCTCTACTTCGCCAACGGGTACGCCAAGGTGGAGATCGCGCTGGCCACAGGCAAGCGGGAGTACGACAAGCGGCAGACCATCGCGGCCCGGGAGTCGCGCCGGGAGGCGGAGCGGGCGCTGGCCGCGCGGAACCGGGGCGCATGATGTCGGCACTGACCCGGCCGGCCCGACTGCTGCTGGCCTTCCTGCTGGCGATCGCCACCGCGCTGGCCTGGGCCTTGCTACGGCCGGCGCCGGCGTACGCGGCGGCCAACGACGAGATCGACCGGTTCGACATCGACTACACCATGCAGCCCAGCGGCGTGCTGGATGTCAAGGAGACCATCGTCTGGCGGTTCGGCGACAACTCCGGACGGCACGGCATCGACCGGTGGCTGGTCGTTCGCGAGCCGTATGACGAGACCCAGGACGCGGTCTACAACGTCACTGATGTCCGGGTCACCAGCCCGGACCCTGGAGTCGCGACGAGTGTGGACACCTCCCATACCGAGGAGAAGCAAAGCGGGCGGGAGAAACAGCTGAGGATCCGGATCGGGGACCCGGACGAGACCGTTTCGACGCCCACGGCCACCTATGTGATCGCCTATCACGTGACCGGCGCGATGCGTACGTTCTCCGGCTACGATGAGTTCTTCTGGGACGCGACCGGCTTCGGCAACCCCTGGATCAAGAACACCTCCATCACGGTGAACGTGCCAGGCGGCGCGCAGGACGTGTCGTGTTTCAGCGGTCCGCCCGGCAGCACGAGTCCGTGCACCGAGGCCAAGTTCACCAAGGACGGCCCGGCGACGTTCAAGCAGCTGGTCATTCCCGCCGAGCAGGGGATGTCCATCGGGGTCAAGATCAAGCCGGGTCTGGTGGCGGACAACAGGCCGCACCTGGAGCCGGACGGCTCCAAGCTGACCTCCGACGAGAAGGCAGGACTGCTCGGCCTCGCGGGGGTTGGTGGTGCCATCCTGGTCGGCTCACCCCTGGTGGGGATGCTGTGGTGGCGGAAGAACGGCCGCGACCAGCGGTACGCCGGACTCCCGCCGGGAACCACCCCGCTGGCCGGGCAGACCGCCAAGGTCGTGGCCGCCGATCCGGACATCGAGATCCCGGTGGCCTTCACGCCGCCGCGGATACCCGTCGCCGAGGCCGGCCTGCTGATCGACGGCCAGGTCGACACCCGCGAGACGGCGGCGACCATCATCGATCTCGCCGTACGGGGAGCGATGAAGGTGCAGAGCTACGGGGATGACGACTTCCAGGTGACTCTGCTGGACCCCGAACGTGCCGCAGCGCCGCACGAGATGGTGCTGCTGACCAGCCTCTTCGAAGGGCGCCCCCCGGGCGCGATGAGGAACCTGTCCACCCAGGGCAGCATGGTCAGCGCTCACGAGAAGATGCGCGACTCGGTGCGCAACCAGGTCACCGAACGGGGCTGGTTCCGCAAGGTGCCGTCCGCCACGAGGACCACCAGCTTCGGGTTCGGCGCCATTGCCTTGGCCGTCTTCGGAGCGTTTGCGCTGGGCGCCTGGGTGCTGTGGCTGCTGATTCCGTTGCTGCCGATCATCATCACGATCGCCGTGATCCGCTTCAAGCTCCGGCGTGGGCAGCGCACCGCCGAGGGCCGAGCCGTCTGTGACCAGGTCGAGGGCTTCAAGAAGTATCTGGCCACCGCCGAGGCGGACCAGCTCCGCTTCGAGGAAGGGGAGGACATCTTCTCCAAGTACCTGCCCTGGGCGATCATCTTCGAGCTGGCCGACCGGTGGGCCAAGGTCTGTGCCGACCTGGTTGCGATGGGGCGGCTGCCCGACACCACGCCGTACTGGTACGACGGGAACTACCGGATGTCCGCGTTCAACACCGGGTTCATCACGGGCAGCCTGACCAGCGCGGCCACTCCGATGCCGTCGGCGAGCAGCAGCGGTACCGGCTTCGGTGGCGGCAGCTCGTTCAGCGGCGGTGGGTTCTCCGGCGGCGGTGGCGGCGGAGGTGGCAGTAGCAGCTGGTGACAGTCAGGAGACGCTGACCAGATCCACCACGAAGATCAGTGTCTCGCCTGGCTTGATCACGCCACCGGCGCCCCGGTCGCCGTACGCCAGGTGCGGCGGGATGGTCAGCTGCCGACGGCCACCCACCCTCATGCCGGCCACGCCGGCGTCCCAGCCGGCGATCACCCGGCCGGCACCAAGACGAAAGCTCAGCGGCTCGCCTCGGTTGTAGGACGCGTCGAACTCCTCGCCGGTGCTGTAGGCGACCCCGACGTAATGCACGCTCACTTGAGATCCGGCGCGGGCCTCGGGACCGTCACCCTCGCTGATGTCGAGGATCTCCAGCGAGGTCGGAGGGGGGCCGTCGGGGAAGTCGATCTCTGGCTTGACCGTCACGGGCCAACACCCTAGTGCCTGCACTAGGGCCAGGGATTCGGGGTCGATCCGGGGGACCGCCTGATGGCGTCGACTGCTGCCGCTGGGGATCCTTAGGGACATGAATGGCACTCACGAGCACCCCAGCCTCAAGATGTACGTCACTCCGGAGCAGCGCGACCGGGCCGAGTCATGGCTCAAGGAGGCGTACGCCGACGGCCGGATCAGCGAGGCCGAGTTCGACTCCCGGATCGGCCGGGTCATCTCGGCCGAAACGCGCAAGGAGCTGAACGAGGCGTTCTACGGTCTGGTCCAGGTCCCCACTTCCTCTCGGGCGCTCGGTGTGCATCCGGCGTACCAGCCGCTGGTGCGCCCCGAGACCCTCCAGCAGGCGGGCCGAGGAGCCGCCGGCTTGGCCCATTTCTCGGTCTTCTTTCTCTGGCTGCTGGGCCCTGGCCTGTTCTTCGCCCTGTCCGCGCCAGGGAGCTACGTACGCCGTGAGGCGGCCAAGGCCTTCAACTTCCAGCTGATCTCCTTCATCGTGCTGATCCTGACCGGCATCGTTGCCGGCATCACCGGGCTGCACCTCTTCGAGTGGCTGATCCCGTTGATGTTCCTGGGTTGGTTCGTGCTGACCATCGTCGGCGGTGCCAAGGCGCTACAGGGTGAGAACTGGCGTAACCCCGTCAAGTCCGTGCTCAAGCTCGAGGTGCTGTCCGAGAAGTAGCCGGTGAGCCGCCTCGCCGCCGGGACTAAACCCGGCGACGGGAGGGTTGACCATGCGTAGACTTTGTGGCCGCAGCCACATCTGCGTACACAACTCAACAGGGGGTGATCGGTTTCGACTTGGGCCGATAGTCCCAGGAGAAGCGGGCCGAGAATCCAAGGTCAACTCGTTAATGTCCCTTGGAAACAAATAAGTGCCAACTCTAAGCGCACTCACTTCGCTCTCGCTGCCTAAGCAGTGATCGAAGGGTCAGACCGGGCGTGCCTCCGTCCCGGACCCTGGCCTCATCCAGGAGGCTCACCTGCTAGCAGTCGTCCCAGGGGCTAGCGGGAAAACGAACTGAGACTGGGCCTGTCTACGACGTGCTGGCGCGAGCGTAGGGGCCGAGAAAACGCCTAGCCAGCTGCGCCCGGAGAAGTCCTGGTTCGTCGTCTGAGGACGCGGGTTCGATTCCCGCCACCTCCACAACTTCTCTCGCTCGCGAGGTTGTCGCTCGCGCGATCGCACTGGTTGCACCCAGGCCTACGCCGGCAGTTGGTCGCCGCGGCTCTCGATCAAGGCGGCTGGAGCGGTGAGCCGCCACGCTTCGTACGTGAGTTCAGCGAGCTCGGCCCGATCGATTCCGTCCAGGTAGACCACGACCCAGCCGAACTGGCCAGCGGTGAACTGCACCTCGAACACCTCGGGTCGTTCAGCGACCAAGGCGAGTTGTTCCGCCACCAGTTGCTTCAGGCCGACCGTACGGGTTCGCGGCCACAGATATCCGAATGTGTTGCCCACGATCTTGAACGTCGAGTACCGAGCCGACTCGATCCGCTGCACGTCTTCCAACTGCGCAACGAGCTCCAGGAAGTCTTCGATCCGCGAACCCACGTAGTCATCACATCACTCGTGTCATCACATCACTCGTGCCAGCGGCTCCGTCGGCAAGACTGGCGCCGTGACTTACCTGCCACCGCTCAAGGACCCGGTTCGGA
>JBKPNA010000465.1:0-5789 GCA_046765695.1 Actinomycetota bacterium
ATAGTGATCTCCTCACCACCCGTGCCGGAGCTCCAGGTCCCACCGGCTGGGCCGGTCAGGTCCAGTCGGTAGGGCTGGCCGTGGCGCCGAGACCACTCGGCGACGACGTCGGCGACGATGACGCCGTCGTGGTCGGCGGTCAGCACCGGTTCTTGTCCGGTGGCCCGGGCGAGGTCGAGACGGTGCATCCACGGGTCGCGGGTGAGGATGACATCGCTGACGTAGCCCACTGACCACGACTCCGCTATGCCGTTGACAACCTCCTTATCCGGTAGGCGTCTGCGGCGCAAGAAGCCGGGAATCCGGCGGCGTCCCTTGGCGCCGCGCTGGCCGGCGCGATGCAGCTCGACGCGCAGTTCGTCCGGTCCGAGATCTTCGCGCTCCTCGACCTGGAAGCCGGTCAGCGCGTCGACACTCGGCTGGCCGGGCTGTTGCCGGGCGTTGGTCGCGCGCATCTGGCGCGCCGCCTCGAAGGGGGTGGAGAGGAGCTTCGCCTGGCCGATGATGTGGGCGACCAGCTGGCGTACGTTCCATGCGGGACAGTCGGTGGGCCGGGTCCAGTCCTCGGGCTGGAGCGCGTCGACGGCGTCGGTGACCCGCCGGTACTCCGTCGCCGCCAGTCGCATCGACGTCGGTCGCTCGATCGCGGGCTGGATGACGCTAGTGCCTGGCCAGGCTGTGGTCGTGGCGGTGTTCATGAGGTGCTCCCTGTGGTCTGGGTCCGGCGACGCGGGCGCCGTGGTGTGGTTGTCCGCCGCTCTCCCGGCGGGGGGTCTGGGGGAAGGCCGACACCGTCGGCCCACATGTCGATGGCGCGGTCAAGCAGCGCCGACCACCGGGTGCCACCCGGGTCGTTGGCCAGCTGCTGGTTGATCAGGCCGGCGATGATCGCCGTCGCAATGTCGAAGTCGGCTGGATCGGTCACACCTACGTTGTTGATGACGTGCCTGCCCAGCTCCAAGACCCGGACGGCGGGTGCGTAGGACTCCGCGCTCGGCTCAAACCCGGGGATCGTGCGCTGGTTCATCAGCTGGTGGCGTACCGGGTTGGCGACCGCATAGTCGAAGAACAGCCGCGCAACCCGGCGAAGGGCGGCTCGAGGCAGCTGGGGAAGCTCTGCGAACTCGGCCACAGCGATCTGTTCATAGTCGCTCCATGCTTGACCGAACATCGCGTCGTAGATCGCGTGCTTCGACTCGAAGTGGGTGTAAAGCGACGGCGCTCGCATGCCCACCCTCTCGGCAAGGTCGCGCAAGGTGAACTCGGTCAGCCCTCGCTCCTGCGCGAGATCCCACGCGGCTTGCAGAATCTCACGGCGAGTGGCCGCACGGCGTTCGGATACCCTATCGCGTTTAGGGATAACTAACACAGTTAGGAGAATGCACTCTGGGCCGAGCTGTTGTCAATAGCTCGCTTCTCCGTCCGTGACTCGTTCTCCGGCAAGGCCAGCGTGCTAGTCCGCAGGCTTTCCGCTCGGCTGGACCGCCAGCCAGGTGCCGCCGAACTCGGTGACGTTGTGGCACAGCACCTGGTACTTGCCCTCGTGGGCATAGAAGTACAGCGGGTGTCCGGCGTAGGTGATCTGCGTCGCACCGTCGTTGCGGCGCGTTGTGCCGAGCAGACCGGACTGCACTTTCCCTGTGGCGCGCGGCGCTCCGGCGGTCAGCACCGGCGGCCAGGCTTTCGCGCAGTCGTCGTAGCACTTCGGGCGACTGCTGCTCTCCGCGTCGAAGAGGTAGATCGGTTGGCCGGTGGAGTCGTAGAGGATGGTTCCGTAGTCGCTGTCGGCAGCGATGATCGTCGTGCCTGCTGGCTTTGCCGATGGACTGGCTGTGGCTGCGGTAGTCGAAGGGCTACCGGCTGATGAGGCCGACCGCGACGGTGTCGCGGACGGCGATGATGAAACACCAGACGGGCTTGCCTCCGGCGCCGATCCGGTGGCACAGCCGGCAACGAGCAGGCAGAGCAGGACAGCAAGACTTCTCACCTGACAAGTCTCGGTGTGGCCGCCGGTTTCGAGCCCCCGCTGCGCGTGTTCAGTCCGAGATTCTGAACTTCTGCTGAAAGGGACTTTGGGCCATGGCCAGGACAGATCTGCGCCGCGAGACTTCGCACATGACGCTCGATCAGACGGCAAGCGACATTGCACAGCTCTCCGACGAGGAGTTGGCCTCCGTCGACGCCTGGTGGCGAGCGAACAACTATCTGACCATCGGGCAGATCTACCTCAAGGACAACGCGCTGCTTCGATCTCCACTTGCCGTCGATGACATCAAACCCAGACTGCTGGGACACTGGGGCACCAGCCCCGGTCTGTCGTTCATCTACGCTCATGTGTCGCGGCTGATCCGGCTTACCGGACAGGAGACGATCTACCTCGCCGGACCCGGACACGGCGGCCCGGCGCTGGTCGCGGCGTCCTGGCTCGAAGGCACCTATACCGAGATCTATCCGCACGTCAGCCGAGATGCCGACGGGATGCGGCGCCTGTTCCGGCAGTTCTCCGCTCCCGGTGGGATTCCCAGTCACGTCTCGGTCACCACGCCGGGCTCCATCCACGAGGGTGGTGAGCTCGGCTACGTCCTGGTACACGCCTTCGGTGCGGTGATGGACAACCCGGATCTGTTGACGATCGCCGTGGTCGGCGACGGCGAGGCCGAGACCGGGCCGCTCGAGGGTTCCTGGAAGGGCGTGTCGTTCATCAACCCTGCCCGCGACGGCGCGGTGCTACCCATCCTTCACCTGAACGGAGCCAAGATCGCCGGTCCGACCGTGCTCGCCCGCAAACCCCCAGCAGAGGTGCGGTCGCTGTTGGAGGGTCATGGCTACGAGGTCATCGAGGTCGAGGGCTCCGACCTCCCTGGCATGCATTCCCGCTTCGCGGCTGCACTGGCTCAGGCGTACGGCTCGATCAAAGCGATCCAGCAGGCCGCCCGGACCGGCTCCTGGGACGGCCGCCGGCCGCGCTGGCCCCTGATCATCCTGCGCAGCCCGAAGGGCTGGACGGGACCGGACGAGGTCGACGGGGTGAAGGTCACCGGGACGTGGCGTTCCCACCAGGTG
Source organism: Actinomycetota bacterium (assembly GCA_046765695.1). Lineage (GTDB taxonomy): Bacteria > Actinomycetota > Actinomycetes > Propionibacteriales > Propionibacteriaceae > Microlunatus. The sequence goes on from JBKPNA010000465.1 coordinate 3,064, forward strand.
CCGCTGTCCGGAGTCCGGGACAATCCTGCCCACCTGCGCCTGCTGGATGAGTGGTTGCGCTCCTACCGGCCGGAGGAACTGTTCGACGCCGACGGTGCACCGGTCGACCTGGTGCTGGCGGCCAATCCGACCGGCGACGTCCGGATGACGGCATCGCCGCATGCCAACGGTGGCTTGATCAGCCGGGAGCTGAATCTGCCCGACTTCCGCGACTTCGCGCTCGCGTTCGACCACCCCGCGACTCAGCGGGCAGAGTCGACCCGCCGGCTCGGCGACATGCTCGCCGAGATCTACCGGCGGAACCCGGACCGGTTCCGGCTGTTCAGTCCTGACGAGACCAACAGCAACCGGCTCGGCGGGGTCTTCGAGGTGTCGGACCGGGCCTTCATGGAGCGCGTCCAACCCGATGACGTGAAGATCTCGCGCGACGGCCGGGTGATGGAGGTGTTGTCGGAGCACAACTGCCACGGCTGGCTGGAGGGATACAACTTGACCGGCCGGCATGGGCTGTTCGCGACGTACGAGGCCTTCGCCATGGTCAGCGCATCGCAGACCGTCCAGCACAGCAAGTGGCTGGAGGAGGCCGCGCAACTGCCGTGGCGGGCGAAGGTGCCCAGCTTCAACGTGTTGCTCACCTCGACGGCCTGGCGTAACGACCACAACGGCTTCTCCCACCAGGGTCCCGGATTGATCCAGGTGATGCTGACCCACCGCGGCGAGGTGTCGCGGATCTATCTGCCGCCGGACGCCAACTGCCTGCTTTCGGTCGCCGACCACTGCCTGCGCTCCAAGTCCTACGTCAATTTGATCGTGATCGACAAGCAGCCGCAGCTGCAATGGCTCAGCATGGACGAGGCGATCGAACACTGTGCCAGCGGAGCCGGCATCTGGTCCTGGGCCGGCAATGACGATGGCGAGCAGGAGCCCGACATCGTGCTCGCCTGCGCCGGGGACATCGTCACCATGGAGACGGTCGCCGCAGCGCAGATTCTGCGGGAACGGCTGCCGAACCTGCGAACACGCGTGGTTAATGTCGTCGACCTGATGAGCCTGATCCGTCCCAAGGACCACCCCCACGGCATGAGCGACATCCTGTTCCGGGAGTTGTTCACCGATTCGGTCGACGTGGTCTTCGCCTTCCACGGCTTCCCTGGAGCGGTGCACCAGATCGTGCACGGCCGCCCCGACGCGGATCGCTTCCACGTCCGCGGCTTCACCGAACGCGGCACCACGACAACCCCGTTCGACATGACGGTCAAGAACGCCGTGTCCCGCTTCGACCTGGTGATGGATGCGATCACCAACGCCGGTCGCACGCCGGCGGGAGCTTCTGAACTGCTGGAGTGGTGCCAGGGCAAGCTCGCTGAGCATCATGCGTACGTCGTCGAGCACCTGGAGGACATGCCTGAGGTGCGCGACTGGTCGCTGACCGCCAGTGAATGAGCCCGCTCAATCAGCCGAGAACGAGCAGTCCCCGCCAAGGCTCACCGGGATCGTCGAGGAAGAACCGCAAGATCTCCAGCGTCATGCCGGCAGGGCGCTCGGCCCAGGACAGGCCCGGTTGCGGCGGTCTGCCGAGAAGATAGAGGGCGATCTGGAGGTGCCGCCACAGTATGCGCGCCTCAAGATTCCCCTCCGGCTCGCGGGAGATCTCCCGATATCCGGTGAGCATTGCGGGGACGGCGCCTAACGGTATCCCGGCGAAGTCGTACGCCGGGTCGCCCCAGCCGCATGCTCCCCAGTCGATCAGGGCCAGATAGTTCGGCTCGTTGCTGACCATGATGTTCGTGGTCTGCAGATCGCCGTGACGGAAGCGCGGAGTCACCGGCGCGAGTGCTTCGGAGGCCAGCCGGTCCAGCCACGCCGAGAGCCAGCGCGCCTCCTCGGCGGAAAAATGACCTGCTGAGGCGAGTTGGTCCGGCAGGCCGCGGGGGTCCGGGAGCGATTCGCTCTCCAGCCCGGCCGTCGGGCCCTCGGCACTTACTCCTTCGTGCAGTCTGGCCAGGTCGCGGCCCACCTCGCGCCACACCCCCGAGGGCGCGTCCGGGGACAGGTTCAGCGATTCCAGTGTTCGCCCGGTCACGCGCTCATACACCGCGTAGGGAACAGGGAGCAGGTCCAGCGAAGCGTCGAACGCCACCAGCGCGGGAGTTCGTACCCCGGCCGACCGGGCAGCAGGGACGGCTAGAGATTCTTTGTGCAGCGCAGCCGTAAACGGGGGAGCGTCCCGGGGAATCCGGAGAACGTGGTCAGGGCCGAGCAGGTAGATGGTGTTGAAGATGCCGGCGGCGGGCAGTGGTGTAATCGGCTCCGCCGGCAGCCGGTGGCGCTCGGCAATGCGCCGCAGCGTTTCCGGAGAAACTTCGGGAAAGACTGGCAAGTCCACGGCTGCTATCCCAACACCACAACCGATGACTCAGGCCAAGGAGGAGCCCACGGCTAGCCGGAGATCTGCGAACCCGGGTCTTCCTGGACGTCGCCATCGTCGGGGACCTCAGCGTCGACATAGGAGGGCTCGGCCTCCTCGGCAGACGTCGCCGCGCCGGTCAGCGGAGTGCTCTTCTCATCATCGGTCTCGCCCTCGACGGGCTCGGTTGACATGTTCATGCAGCCGCCATACCCAGTTGGTGGCATCCGAATGAGATCGCACGCACGGTAGCCTCGCTACCGCGAGACTCCCGGCGGACAAGGAGCAACACTGTGCCGACGATCGCCCTGCACACCAT
>JBKPNA010000466.1:0-7059 GCA_046765695.1 Actinomycetota bacterium
TCCTCCGGCGGCCTCGGTGATCTCGGCGTACGTGGCGTCGTCCAGCTCCAGCTCGGCGGCGGCCATGTTCTCCTCCAGGTGGGCCACCGATCCGGTGCCTGGGATCGGCACCATGACGGGCGAGCGCTTCAGCAGCCAGGCCAGCGCAACCTGGGACGGCGTGGCGCCCAACCGTTCGGCGGCGTTGGCCACGGGACCGCCCGGCTCGGCCAGGTCGCCGGCTGCGATCGGCGCCCAGGGAAGGAACGCGATGCCGTGCTCCTCGCAATAATCGAGCACGCCCTCGGACCTGGTGTCGGTGAGGTTGTAGCGGTTCTGCACGGAGGCCACGGTGAAGTAGTCACTGGCCTCCTCGATCTGGTCGACGCTGACCTCTGACAGACCGAGGGCCGCGACCTTGCCCTCACGCTGCAGGTCGGCGAGCACGCCGAACTGCTCCGCGGCCGGCACCTTGCGGTCGATCCGGTGCAGCTGCAGCAGGTCCAACTGCTCGACCCGCAGCTTGCGCAGGCTGCCTTCGGCGCGTTTCCGCAGCTGCTCGGGACGGCCGTCGGTGGTCCAACGATGCGGACCGGGCCGGGTGAACCCGGCTTTGGTGGCGATCTTCAGCCCGTCCGGGTAAGGGTGCAGGGCCTCGGCCAGGATCTGCTCGCTGACGTCAGGTCCGTACGAGTCGGCGGTATCAATGAAGTTCACGCCGAGCTCGACCGCCCGGCGGACCACCCGAATCGCCTCGTCTCGGTCCTCCGGCTCGCCCCAGATGCCCGGGCCGGTGATCCGCATCGCACCGAAACCGAGCCGGTACACGGTGCCCAGGTCGGCGATGTCGATCGTTCCGCTGCGCGAGGCGAGAGTCATGTCTCGGGCAACTCGGCCGTCGGCGCGGCTATTCCAATCGGCAACCCTCGGGCAACGCGGGCCAGGTGCTTCTCCACCGCCGAACGGGTGGAGGGGTGCAACGCGTCCCCGGCAGCCAGGACCTGGGGAAGCAGCTCGCGATCAGTTGTCTCGGCCCGGAATACCAGCGAGACCGTCACGTCGTGCTCCGGCCGATGCGTCACCTGGATCCGGTCGCCAGCCTTGATCGTGCCCGGAGCGATGACCTTGAGGTACGCGCCGGGTCGCGCGTCGGCGGTGAACATCTTGAGCCAGCCCTGCTCCCCCACCCAGCCCCGAAAGGTGGAGCACGGGATGCGCGGCCCGGTGACCTGCAGCTCGACCTCCGGCCCGATCCGCCATTGCTCACCGATCCGGGCCTCGGCCAGGTCGATGCCCGAGGTGGTGAGGTTCTCGCCGAAGAAGCCGTTGGGCAGCTCGCGGCCTAACCGCTCCGTCCACCGGTCGAGATCCTCGCGCTGGAACGCGTACACGGCCTGGTCGGTGCCGCCGTGGTGCCGGCCGTCTCCGATGAAGTCACCGACCAAACCACTCCCCAGCCCGGTCATCTTGGGGCCCGGATCGCGAGCCTCGACCGGACCGGCCACCGGTTGCTTGCCGATCCCGGTGGATTCGGTCGACTTGTACGGGTTGGGTCGCGGCCGACCGAGGTTCACCGAGTCGAGGATGGCCACCGGCTCAGGCTACGCGGCCCTCGTGTCTGTGGGCCTGCTGTGAACCGCTGTGGTGGGCGTATGAATGCCGCTTCCGGGGTCCAGATCAGCCCGTGCAGGCCCCTAATTTTGGTGCATTCCCCGAACCCCAGCCCTACCGACCGAGAGAGATTGCTGATCATGCGCGTGAACCACCGTGAGCCCGACCTGGAGAACCACGACCGAGGGCTGGACTACGATCTGCCCCGCGTGCTGCAGCGCCGCGGGATGCTGAAGCTGATGCTCGGCGCCGGCCTGGCCGGGACCGGTCTGGTCGCGCTGAGCGCATGTGCGGACGGCACCACGACGACGGGAGTGACCGCGGGCGCCGCCCCCAGTGGCGCTCCGGCCGGCGGTCCACCTGGACAGCAGGACAGCGGGCAGACCAGCGACACCGCGAACGGCGAGATTCCCGAGGAGACCTCCGGACCGTATCCGGGCGACGGCTCCAACCGGGCCAACGTGCTGACCCAGAGCGGCATCGTCCGCAGCGACATCACCTCCAGCTTCGGCTCGAGCACGACCAGGGCCACCGGCGTACCGCTCAGCATCACCATGACGATCAACGACTTCGCCAACGGCAAGAAGCCGCTGGCCGGCGCCGCGGTGTACCTGTGGCACTGCAACCAGGCAGGGCAGTACTCCCTCTATTCCCAGGCAGTGGTGGACGAGAACTACCTACGCGGCGTGCAGGAGACCGACGGCTCGGGCAAGGTCCAGTTCGCCAGCATCTATCCGGCCTGCTACGACGGCCGCTGGCCGCACATCCACTTCGAGGTCTACCCGAGCCTGGCGAAGGCGACCAGCAGCGCGAACAAGATCGCGACGTCCCAGCTGGCGCTGACCGAGGAAGCCAGCAAGGCGGTGTACGCGACCTCGGGGTACGAGCAGAGCTTGCAGAACCTGAGCAAGGTCAGCCTGGACACGGACATGGTGTTCCGCGACGGCTACGACCTGCAGGTCCCCACGATCACCGGCGACCCCAGCAAGGGATACTTCCTCGACTTCACCTGTGCGGTTTAGTCGGTCGAGAATCTGCACCGTTTCCTTCGATCTGCACCGCTGGCAGGCGGTGCAGATTGAACCAGACGGTGCAGATCTTCACCGGAGGAGCTGTTCAATGGCCACTTATGCGGTGGTAAGCCCCCGACAGCGTCGGCGAAATCCGGTGCAGCCGGTCGTTATCGATCCAGAACCGGTGCTCGCGATTCGGGCCGAGGACCAGTTCGTGGCCCATCTGCAGCCCCCGCAGCGGAGTCGGCGGGATGCCGGTGGAGTCGAAGAACCACCAGAGCACATTCGCCGTGACCGGGTCCATCAGGAACACCCCGTGGCCGCTCAGCTCCGCACCGTTGCTGCGGACCTGACGATAGTCCTGCAGCACCACCCGGTCGGCGACGTCGAGCTTGAACGTGACCATCGCCCGGGCGCTTCCGCCGTGGACCAGCTGCTCGACCCCGGTCCAGTTTCCGAGCAGCGGCCAGAACAGCTCGCGCAGGGTCACCCGGTCACCGTAGCCGCCGGCTGCTGCGGATAGACCTCGATCTCGGAGGCCTTGACGGCGGCCCAGACCGCAATGCCGGGCTCGAGACCGAGGTCGGCAACCGCGGCGGGTGTGACCTCGGCCAGGATGCCGTTGGCCCTGTCGGGCACTCCGCCGACCTCCACCCGTACGCCGTTCCCGTGCGGCTCCAAGCCGACGATGGAGCCGGGCCAGAGGTTGCGGGGCGAGCCGTCCGGCCGCTCGGTGAACAGGGCCACCGCTGCCGGCCGAAACGCGACGTACACCTCTCCGGTGACTTCCTCGGCCAGGTTGACCGACCCGCCCCCGGGCAGCTGTACCCGGCGCCCGGATGCCCGGCCCGCGAGCAGGTTGAGGCCGACCAGCCTGGCCACGTAGTCCGTACGGGGTCGCCGAGCAACCTCGGCCGGCGCCCCCTGCTGGACCATCCGGCCGTGCTCGATGACAACCAGCCGATCGGCCAGCACTGAGGCGTCGACGGGGTCGTGGGTGACCACCAGTGCCGCTCCCCCGTATTCACGCAGGTGTCGGCGCAGCTCGCCCCGAACCTGCAACCGGGTTCGGGCATCGAGAGCGGCCAGCGGCTCGTCCAGGAGCAGCAGCCGCGGCTCGGTGGCGAGCGCGCGGGCGAGCGCGACGCGCTGCGCCTGGCCGCCGGAGATCATCCGGGTTCGGGCGCCGGCCAGATCGCCAATGCCGATCCGATGCAGCCAGACCGCGGCGTGCTGCCTTGCTTGCGGCCGGCTGAGGCCACGGGCGCGGAGCCCGAATGCGGCGTTGTCCAGCACAGTGAGATGGGGAAACAGCAGGTAGTCCTGGAAGACCACGCCGATCGGCCGGTCGTACGGCGGCCGGTGCAGCCCGCGTTCAGCATCAGCGAGCAGCATGTCGTCGATCTCGATCCGGCCCGCGTCCAGCCTCAGCAGACCGGCCAGCGCCCGAAGCGCCGTGGACTTGCCCGCGCCGTTCGGGCCGAGCAGTACTACGACCTCGCCTGGCGGAACGCTGAGATCGACGTCGAGCCGGAGGTCGCCGCGGCGGAGCCGCAGGCTGGCGGACAGCCCCGCTACCACCGGGTGACCCAGCGCTCGCGCAGCAGCACCAGCACCGCGACCGACACGGCCAGCAACAGCACCGACAACAGCAGTGCGGCGTCGGGATCGGTCTCCAGGGCGAGGTAGACCTCCAGCGGCATGGTGCGGGTGGTTCCCGGGAAGTTGCCGGCGAAGGTGATCGTCGCTCCGAACTCCCCCAGTGCCCGGGCCCAGGCAAGCACCGCACCGGCCGCAATGCCGGGGCCGACCAGTGGCAGCGTCACCCGCCGGAAGACCGTGACGGGCCGGGCGCCCAGCGTGGCCGCAGCCTCCTCGAACCGACGGTCGGCCCCCCGCAGCGCACCCTCCACGGAGAGCACCAGATATGGCAGCGCGACGAAGGTCTGGGCGAGGACCACGGCGTAGGGAGTGAACGGGAAGGCGAATCCGGTGAGCTGGTACAGAGGCCGGCCGAGCAGCCCCGACCGGCCAAGCACGGTGAACAATGCGACCCCGCCGACCACGGGCGGCAGTACCAGCGGGACGGTGATCAAGGCCCGCAACAAGGGCGTCCACCGGAACCCCGGACGGGCCAGCACCCAGGCCAGCGGAACGCCGAGCAGCACCACGACGACCGTTGAGATCGTCGCGGTGACGAGAGAGAGCCGCAGCGCCTGCAGCGCCCCCGTGCTGGTCAGTACCGACGCAGCCTCACCCCAGGGAGCGCGGACCAGCAAGCCAGCCAGGGGCAGCAGCAACAACAGCAGCGCGATCGTCGCCGGCAGCCCCAGCAGGACCGGCACGCCGCTCTGCCAGGGTCGCTGACCGCCGCCCGCGACGGCGGTATCCGCAGTGGGCCTAGGGCTTCGCAAAGCCTGCCTTCTCCAGGACGGCCTGGCCCTCGGGGGAGCGCACGTAGTCGACGAACGCCTGTGCCAGCTCAGGGCTCTTGGACTCGGTGAGCACCGCGATCGGGTAGGTGTTGATGGCCTTTGCCGCCTCCGGGAAATCGATGCCGTCCACGTCGCCGGGTTCGGCGAGCACATCGGTCTTGTAGACGAGCGCCGCATCCACCTCGTTTGCGGCGACCTTCGCCAGGGTCGCCTTGACGTCCGCCTCCAGCGTGTCCGGCTTCGGGGTGATCCCAGCCGCCTGGAACACCTTGACCGCAGCTGCCCCGCAGGGCACCTGGGGCGCGCAGAGCGCGATGGTCTTGCTCTCATCAGCGAAGTCGGCGAGTCCGGTGGCGTGACCGGGGTTTCCTTCGGGCACTGCGATCTGCAGTGAGTTGGAGCCGAAGTCGACCGGCGTGTTCGCGGCGTGGGCGTCGGTCACCGTCTTCATGGTCGCTGGACTGGCAGCGGCGAAGACGTCGGCCGGCGCCCCTTCGGTGATCTGGGCGGCCAGCGTGGCACTCGAGCCGAAGTTGAACGTCACGGTTGCGCCCGAGTTCGCCTTGAAGTCAGTGCCGATCTGGCCGAACGCTTCGGTGAGCGATGCCGCGGCGAAGACGGTGATGGAGCCCACGGAAGTCGCAGGGACGGGGCTGGTCGCCGATCCGCCGGGCGAGGTGGTGCCGCAGGCACCCAGCATGAGCAGGGCAGCCGCGGCAGCCAGGCGGAAGATTCGGTGGCCGATCATCACGTTTCCGGCACCTCCACCACGACATGGGTGGCCTTGACCGACGCCACTGCCAGCACACCAGGTTCCAGGTGGAGATCCGCGGCTGCCTCGGCCGACATCAGGGAGACGACACGGTACGGACCACACTGCAGGTCCACCTGGGCCATCACCGTGTCCTTGACCACCTTGGTCACCAGCCCGGTGAAACGGTTCCGGGCACTTTCCCGGGTCGGGATGCCAAGCTCCGGCGCCCGCGCCAGCTCCTGCGCGTGCGCCGCAAGATCGGCCCCCTCGATGGTTGCCACGCCACCACCCCCGCTGGCCCGCAGCCGCCCGGAGTCGATCCAGCGGCGTACGGTGTCGTCCGACACTCCCAGCAGAGCGGCAGCGTGAGAAATCCGATATTGAGGCACGATCTCGCATTTTACGCCGCAGCTGCGTGAGCAGCGTTGACAGACGCTCCCTCGGCAGGTACGACGATGCGGTGAGCGGCGAGGTCGTAGCATCCGCATCCGGGGTTGCCCGGCTGGGCACCATCTTGGGCGTCTGGGCACATCCGGACGACGAGGCATACCTCTCCGGTGGGCTGATGGCGATGGCCCGGGACCAGGGCTCGCGGCTGGTCTGCGTCACGGCCACCCGCGGTGAGCTCGGGACTCCCGATCCGGTGGCGTGGCCGCCAGCACGGCTGGCAGCCGAACGGACCGGTGAGCTCGCCCGGAGCCTGGCGATTCTCGGCGTCACCGAGCACCACTGGCTCGGGTATGCCGACGGTGCGTGCCCCGAGGTTCCCGTCGCGGAGGCGGTCGAGAAGCTGCGCGGCCTGATCGAGGAGGTGGCGCCGGACACAGTCTTGAGCTTCGGTCCGGACGGCATCACCGGCCATCCGGACCACCAGGCAGTCTCAGCCTGGACGGCTGCCGCCTTCCAGCTGGCCGCCCTGCCACGGGCACGTCTGCTGCAGGCCGCAATCGCGGAGCGGCGGGAGGCGCGGTGGGGTGAGCTCAACGCGAGTCTGGGCATCTATCTGACCGGCTACCCGGTCCTCGCTCCATCCGATCGGCTCGCGGTCGACCTCGTCCTCGACTCGGAGATCACGAAGCGGAAAGTTCGCGCGTTGGCCGCTCAGGCGACCCAGACGACGGCGCTGATCGAGGCGATGGGCATCGACCGCTACACCGCGTGGGTCAGCGAGGAGTCATTCGTCGAGTCCGAATGACCCCGGGGGGCTCGGGGGGCGTCCGCCCGGGAGTCGACACAGCCCGCGGCCGCGGCGAGCCGTTCCTGCCGT
>JBKPNA010000467.1:0-9430 GCA_046765695.1 Actinomycetota bacterium
GTGCGGGGCGTAGCGGTCGCGCAGCTCCTGCTCGACCCCGCGCAGCGTGTCCGTATCCTCCTCGAGACGAGCAGCACAGGACCGGGACCAGTCATGTCCCGACTGTAGTGCTGAACCGGCGCTTGATCGGATCAATGAACGTCGCAGGCCAACCAGGGCTGGCATCGACCGGAAACTATTGCTCTTCCTGCGTCTCGCGCAGCAACCGCTCTGTCTCGATCGCATAGGTCGGCATCCCGAACCCGCGGTATTCAACCAGCGCCTTTTCCAGCAGCTCAGCGGCCCGCGCGCGATCGCCAGGATCGTCCCGGTCGAGCAACATCCGCGCTCGGAGCCGGCGCAGCTCCGTCTCCTCCAGCCGATTATTCATGCTTCTTGCATGCAATTCGGCTTCCGCGAAGTGGCGCTCCGCCGCCTCCCATCGGCTGCCGGCAGCAGCCGCCACGCCGGCACGCGTACGCACGAGCCGTCCGTCGAACGAGATCCAATCGGGCCCCTGTTCGAGCAGCTTCTCTACCAGCGGGGCAAGGGCCGCAGCATGGGCTGAGAACCCGCACAGATACAGAGCCTCGACCAGTCCCAGCAAACGGTTCCACGCGCCGTGGCTGTTCCTCCGGTCCGAAGACGGCAACTTGGGCCGTTCGGACTGGTAGATCGCGAGCACCTCGTCCGCACGACCCACATGCGCAAGGTGACGCACGAGGATGGACGTGCTGCTTCCGGAGAACGCGCCCGGCGCCTCCAGTTCGACTGCCCGGCGAATCTCTGCTTCGGCGGCTACCGCATCTCCACGCCAGTCGGCGACGAGTCCGAGGCAGAGATGACCGACATAGAGCCACGGCAGGCTCCCGCGCTGGCAGACATCGACGATCTGCCGTCCCAGGGCCTCGAGCGACTCCACGTCGGCGAGAGTCACAGCCTCACGGGCGCGGTAGAGCAGCAGCAGGAAGGTCGCACCAAGATGACCGAGCCGGTGAGCAATAGCCGTGGTCTTGTCGGCGAGCCTGGCCGCCTGCTCGTGGCTGCCCAGCGCTCCGTCCTGATAGATGACGAAAGCCTGCACGCTGCACAGATCCCACAGTGCGCCTTCGCGGTCGAACACCTCCGCCGCGCGCAGACCGGCAGCAACGCCGTCGACGTACTCGGCATATCCGAAATGGTGACTCGTCTGCATGCTCAGCACGTCAGCGAGCGCGCGTTCGTCACCGACCCGATCGGTGAGCTCACGGGCCTGATCGAACATCTGTGTTGCCTTCGCGTGGTCCCCGCCGAGGCTGACCGCCCAGCCCATCGCGCTGAGCAGCCGAGCCCTGTCGGCGCTGGCGATGTCACCCATCGCAGTGAGCGCACGCTGGGCCGCCTGGACAGCTTCGGTAACCCGGGCTGTCCAGGTCAACTGGGACACCATGGCCCAGGACAGCCGGCCAAGTGCGTCGGATCGCCCCAGCGCCTGGTACAGATCCAGTGCCTCGTTCATCGTGCTCAGGGCGTCGTCCCACCGGCCCACGCTCCGCAACGCCATCGCGAGCCGCTCCAGCAGCTCGGCGCGATCGTTCTCAGCGCCTCGTTCGAGCAGTGACAATGCCTGCTTGAAGTGTCCGACAGCGTCCTCGAAGGCAGCCGCGTCGGTGGCACGGTCCCCAGCGATCGTCAGGTAGCGCACGAGCCGGGCTCGGTCGGCCAAGCGGCCAGCCCGAGACAGGTGGTGGGTGAGGTCTGCAGCGTGGTCCTCGAGATCGCCGGGGTAGCGCCGTTCGATGGCGTCGGCGGCTCGAAGGTGTAGCCGCTCACGTTTGAGCGTGGAGAGATCGGCCAGCAAGGTCTGCCGGATCAGCTCGTGGCTGAAGGCGAGATTCTCCTCGCCCTTGACCGGCGCGATGAGCCGTGCTCCTTCGGCCTCGTCGAAGGCGTCGACAAGGGCGTCCGTGTCGACACCGGCCACCTCACCGACGAGATCAGGCGGGAACACCCGCCCGGTTACCGCCGCCGCGACCAGTGTCTCGCGGGTCGGGCGGGACAGTCGCGCGAGCCGCTCCCCCACGACGAGCCGGATGCTTTCGGGTACTGATGCCTCGTCGACCGCGAGATCCGCTCGTATCCGACCGCTCTCGTCGAGCAACACACCGGACTCCGCCAGGTGCAGGTACAGCTCCTCCACGAAGAACGGGTTACCCTCCGTCTCGCTGTCGATCACCCGGACCAACTGCTCCGGGGGCGGCTGCCCGGCCAGAGCCTCGACCATGGACCGGACGCCCCCGAAGGACAATCGGCGGAGGCTGATCCGATCGAGCAGCCGTCGACGGCCCAGCTGTGCGATGACGCGGGCCAGCGGATGCGATGCGTCGACCTCGTCGTCTCGGTACGTGCCGATGATCCGAACCGGCATCTCGGGCAGCAGCGGTGCGAGGTACTCCGTCAGCAGCAGGGTCGAACCGTCGGCCCAGTGCAGGTCCTCGAGCACAAGCAGCAGCGGCTGCGTTTGCGCACCTCGAGTGACGAATTCGCGGAAGCTGTTCCACAAGTACCGTCGGGCGAGCTCCGGCGGCAACTCCACCGGAGGGGCGATGTCGGGAAAGAGGCGGCGCAACGCGGGCGCGATCCGGGCGATCTCAGGGCCGACGTCGCCGAGTGCCTCGCGCAGCGCCAGTGGACTGCGCGGGCTCGAGATCGCCTGCTCGATCATCTCCACATAGGGCAGGTACGGCGGCGCGCTGTCCATCTCGACGCAGTGGCCGGTCAGCACCCGCATGCCCCGAGCCTCCGCCTCACCGCTGATCTCGCCGACCAGCCGTGACTTCCCAACGCCTGCCTCGCCGCCGACAAGAGCGAGGCCGCCGCGGCCGGTCAGCGCCTCGTCCACCGACCGGCGCAAGTTTGCCTGCTCACTGTCCCGTCCGACCATCGGCGTCAGTGGCGGTGGCATGACGCCCCGCCGCTGCAGCGGAGTGTCCTGGCCCACGGACACCTCGAACAACCGCCACCGCTCGTCGAAACCCTTGAGCCAGAACAATCCAGAGTCGACGAAGCGCCACTCCGCTCTCGGCTCGGCTTGCTGCCGAACCGCATCGGACACGAGGATCTGACCGCCGGTCGCCTCGGCCGTGATGCGGGCGGCTACGTGTACGGCCTGTCCGTACAGCAGACCGTCGCGCTCGCTGACCTCTCCGGCGTGGATGCCGATGCGAACCCGGACCTGGCGCTCAGGATCGGAGGCGTTGTGCTCGTCGTGCGCACGCTGAACGCCGACGGCGCAGCGGACCGCGGCCTCCGGTGACGGAAAGGACAGCAGGAAACCGTCACCCAGGAACTGGCGCTCCTGGCCACCGCATGTACCGATCTGATCGCGCACGATCGCGCCGTGCAGTCCCAGGATCTCGTTGACGAACCGGTCCCCTCGGGTCCGCCGGAGGGCGGTCGAACCCTCCACGTCGGTCATCATGATCGTGAGTGTCTGGGCCGAGGGGCCGGTATCGGACAAGGGTCCGCCTCTCCGCTGACCTGCCGTGAAGGCTAGGGCTGCCTCTGTCGATCTTGCCACGCGACAGCGGTGGACGGTCTATGTCCTTCTCGCCCTGCCTAACGGATTGTGCGGCCGGCCTCGCGAGTACCGGTGATCGTGCATGCGGCTCTAGGGCGCGCCGAGTGGGACTCGGAGCACTTCGCCACCGCCGGCGCAGGTCGAGCAGGTGGTGACGTATGCCGAGTGGCCGTGTAGGGCGATCCCGTAGGGCGCCGTCAGATCTGCCACGACCGTCTCGCGTGGGCCGCCTCCGCCAGGCGGAATCCTGATCACCGAACCGGTGGCGGCCGGATCGAGCAGGCCCGTGTCGGCGATCTGCACCACGTAGAGGGATCCGTCCTTGCCGAAGGCGAGATCAGTGACATTGGTCAAGCCGGTGGCGTACCTCGTCGGCGCCTCACCCGGGACGACCCGCCAGATGCTGGCACCGCCCACCGGGAACGGGAAGCCGGTGAGCTGGCTGACATAGATCGCACCGTCCGGACCGTACGCCGCAGCCGTCGGCACGGCGTCCATCGCCGGCGGGAATCCCGGAGTAGGCGGTAGCGGCGTGGCGGCGAAGACCGCGACCGTACGCAGCTGTCCAGGCCGCCTCACCTTCAAGAGATCGTTGCCTCCGGCGTCCACCACGAAAAGGCCGCGCCGGCTCTCCAGCAAGGCAACCGGGTTGGTGTCGAGTTGCGCGCCGTCGGGGTTGGCCGAGGCCTCATAGCGAGCGATGTCGGCCACCACCCGGAGACCCCGATGGCCGAACCTTCCGGCAACCACGGTGGCAAGCTTCTGACCTTTTGCAGGCAGGGATGCACGCAGCGCGGGGGCGGCGCCCAACCCGAGCGCGACGACATAGCTTCGCCCGTGCACCCGGAGGTCCGCCGGACCAAGGGCGTTCGTGCCGCCTGCCGGCGCGAGTGAAGGCAGCCCCTCGACTACGCGCGACTGGTGGTGGTTCTTGATCCGGGTGATCGAGCCAGACGTTCCGTAGCAGTTCGGGGGCGCCCCGGGTGGTTCCCCAGGTATGCAGGGGCCAGCACCGCCGATGCCCGATTCGGCGACATAGAGCCCGCCGCCCGACCAGCGGACGTGTCGGGGGTTGTTCAGGCCTGTCGCGACGACCCGCGGCGACTGCTGGCCCTCACGATCGGCATGGGCCGCTGCCGGTGCCACCGGAATGGCAACAAGGCCGGCAAGAACGGTCGCCGCCGCGGCGGCAATGCGTAGGCGAGGACGAGACCGCTGGACCATGAGTGCTCCTTCCCGAAGGGGCGACCCCAACACACACAGATTGGCCGGGAGCTTATTGTCGTGGGTCCGACTCTTTCCACCGCTCTGGGTGAGAATTTCGGATGCCGAGCCGGCCCGCAATCATGGGCCGAACGTGCGTCATCCAAGCACCGTGGTTATTGCGTCGCGGTCGGCATGGAGTGTTGCCCAGGACCTCCGCTAGCGTGAGTCTCGGCAAGGTTTCGTCCGGGCTCGCCGAAAGGGAAGCCATGAAGGTCAAAGCTGCTCTTATCGCGCTGGTGGCGGCGTTGCCGCTCAGCCTCATCGCTGGACCGGCCCAAGCCGCCGTGCCTCGCCAGCCCATCACGTGTGGCATGGTCGTCCGAAGTAGCGTTCACCTTTACCTGACAAAGAACCTGCACTGTACGACGAGCTTCGGCGTACGCGTCGAATACCCCGAAGCCGAGGGTGGCCCCATTCCGGAAGTGACCGTAGATCTCAAGGGACATCGGCTCAGTGGACCCGGAACAGCCGACAGCAGAGGCATTACTGCCTTCGCCTTTCCCAGCCAGGCGTTCCTGAAGGTGACCAACGGTCGAGTGGAGAACTGGGGAATCGGCGTCGGCGGTGACAGTGACACCCGAATCAGCAAGGTGGCGCTGATCGACAATCAGACCGGTTTCTTCTGCAACGGCAGCTGCCTCGCCGACCAGCTATATGTCAGGAACTCTGGCACCGGGATGATCGTCGGAGGGGAAGCGTCGGCAGTGGTGAAGCGAAGCACCTTCTTGCGCAACGGGACGGGAATCGCGGTGACCGGATTCCTTTCGTCGGCGCAGATCGAGCGAAACAGATTCATCCGGAACGATACGGCCGTCTTCATCGCATGCAACAGCTTTGCGACCCTGTCGAGGAACAGGTTCATCAAGAACGACAGCAACGTCAACCAGCAATCCTGTGAATGACGCCTGACGTCAATCTCCGCCTGATCTGGCCGCAGTGGCAGGGCGGCGGCACGCCGAGTGTGCGAGAGCTCGCCGCCGAGTTCCCGTTCGAGGTCGGCCGCCGTGGGTACGCCGTCGGCTCGGCGGTGCTCGAAGCGGTGCTGCCGCCGCACGACGGCCCGACGGCAACCGTGCCGGTCACCATGACCGACGAGGGCCTGGCCGAACGTGACGGCGTGGAGGCCAAGGCGGTCGTCCTCGAGCAGCTCGGCCGCGCGCTGGAGATCATCTCCCAACTCGACCCGGCCAGGATTGCGACCCTCGGCGGTGAGTGCTCGGTGAGCGTCGCGCCGTTCTCCGCGCTCGCCGGCCGGTACGGGGACGACCTCGCGATCCTCTGGATCGACTCCCATCCCGATGTCGGCACCGGCGACAGCGAGTATCCCGGCTACCACGCGATGGCCGTCTCCGCGCTCACCGGGCACGGTGACCCCGACGTGCTGGCCTTGATTCCGGCGACGGTCACCCCGGACCGGGTGGCACTGGTGGGGCTGCACTCGTGGGAAGAGGACGATTACCGGAACGTGGCCGAGTGGGGTCTGCGATCCTTCAGGCCGGACGAGCTGCGGGAATCCAGCACGCCGGTCCTTGACTGGCTGGCCGGCACCGGCTGTTCCCGGGCCGCGATCCACTTCGACGTCGACACCGTCGACAGCAACGAGATCGTGCTCGGTCTCGGCGCCGAGCCGGGCGGCCTGACCTCTGCACAGGTGCGTCGCATCGTCGCGGACATCGACCAGGCAGTGGACGTCGTCGGGTTGACCGTCGCCGAGTTCATTCCGCGGCAGGTGATCCACCTGCAGCAGATCCTGGACGGCTTTCCGCTCATCGCGCAAACAAGCTGAACGATCCGGCTGGGTCTACCCCGCCCTATCGTTCACCTTGATCCTTTCCCCAGACCTGCCTGGTGGGCCCGGATGATGGCCTCGGCTCGGTCGGCGACCTGCAGCTTGGTGAAGACGTTGGACACGTGGTTGCGGATGGTCTTCTGGCTGAGCTGGAGGCGCCGGGCGATCTCGGGATTGGTCTGGTGTTGGGCCACCAGCGTCAGAATCTCCTTCTCGCGCTCCGTCAGCTCGGGGAAGGCGTCCGCCGGTGCCGGCTGCCTGGGAGCGGCGAAGTAGTTGATGAGTCGCTTGGCGATGATCGGGCCGAAGATGGCTTCTCCGCTGGCAACGGACCGGATCGCACGCAGGATCTCCGCCTTGAGTGCCCCCTTCAGCAGGTACCCGCGCGCACCCGCCTGCAGCGCGGCGAAGATCGAGTCGTCGTCGTCGAACATGCTGAGCACCAGGATGCTGATGTGCGGGCTGCTGCGCAGAATCTGCCGCGTGGTGTCGATGCCGCCCAGCCCGGGCATCTGCAGGTCCATCATGATCACATCAGGCTGCAGCTCCCGGGCAAGAGAGATCGCCCGCCTGCCATCCGGCGCCTCACCGACAAGCTCCACGTCGGGGGTCGAGAGCAACAGGGCACGCAAGCCCTCGCGGAAGTGATCGTGATCGTCGGCGATCAGGACCCGGATGGGCTCCATGCGCTATGCCTCCGCCGGCGGACTCTGCTCGACAGGTGCGCACGGCAGCACTGCAGTGACCACGGTGCCACCCGTCATCCCAGCCGCGACAGTGAGCGTCCCGCCCAGCTCCGCTGCCCGCTCCCGCATCGAGGACAGCCCTACGCCAGTGCCCCGGTCGGTGCCGATCCCCCGTCCGTCGTCGGCGACTTCGAGGCGTACGGTGCCGGCCGTTCGATCCAGCCTCAGCGCAACAGTGCAGGCGGTCGCATCGGCATGGTTCTCCGCGTTGCTCAACGCCTCCGCAGCGATCCGGTAGAGCGCGACCTCGATCGCCGCCGGCAGCTGCGGAATCTCGTCCGGCGTGACCACGCTGACCTGCAGGCCCGGGTGCTGGGACGCGTGCATGCGCAGCGCGCCGAGCAGGCCGATGGCGTCCAGCGCCGGTGGTCGCAGCGCATACACCAGGCGGCGAATGTCGGCGACCGCCTCCTGGGTCTGCTCGATCAGCCCGTCGAGCAGGGCCTGAGCGCGTGCCGGGTCGTCCGGGATGGCGTCGCGAGCGGCCTCGGCAGTCATGGTCAGCCCGGCGAGCTGGGGTCCCAGGCCGTCGTGCAGGTCTCGACGTAGGCGGCGACGCTCCTCCTCCCGGGCGGTGACCAGTCGCTCCCGCGAGCGCTGCAGATCCGCCGACAGGCGCACGGCTTGCTCGCTCAGCCGCATGGCGTGGACCGCAACGCCGATCTGGCGGGCCAGCTCGTGAAGCAACCGCAGCTCCCCCGCCGTAAAGCCGTCCTCACCGGCACGGGGACCGAGGACGAGCTGCCCGACAGGTTCACGGCCATACGGCAGGGGCAGCCGTACGGCGTCGGCCACGGGTTCGTCGAGGGTCGCCACGGTCGTGGAGGCCTGCCCCTCGCCCAGCTCGATGGCGACGTACGGCAGCTTCAGCGCCTCTTTCACCGTGCCCACCACCTGGGGCAGTACGGCGTCCGGGGTGACCGCGGACTCCAGCCGCTGACCCAGCCGCGACACCACCGCGTACGGTTCGTCCCGCTGGCCGTAGACCAGGTGGTTGACGGCTTGCTGCAGCCGGCTGCGCAGCGGAGCCAGCACCAGTGCAACCAGACCAACGGCCAGCAGCGAGACCACGATGTTGCCGCGAAGCTGGACCACCAGTCCAACGGAGCCGACGACCAGTACATAGAGACCAATGACACACGCGGTCAGGGCTCCGTAGACCAGGGTGCGCTTGATCACCAGGTCGACGTCGAAGAGATGGTGGCGCAGCAGGGCGATGCCGATGGTCAGCGGCACGAGCAGCATGACGAGGTACGACGCGAAGGTGTAACCCACCAAGTAGCCGAGCACCGAACCCGGAGTCTGCGGCTCGGGCAAGGCGCCGACGGCAGTCAGGGTCAGGTCCAGCCCGAGGAATCCTGCGAAGGCGATCGAGATCCCGAACACCACCCACTTGATCTGCTGCCGTTGGGCCGGGCTCGCCAGGTGCCGGTAGCGGTGGATCTGCGAATAGATCACCGAGCCCAGCGCGGCCAGCCAGATGAGAGTCTCGGGGAGGAGCTGCCAGCCCGCCGGGTCGGTCGTCAAGGTTGGCACGAGGTGCTCGGCCAGTTGCCAGCCGATCCACACTACGGCGACGCCGGCGATCCATCGCGGTACGAATCGCCCGTCGGGAAACAGGTAGAGGAACAAACCGAAGCAGCCGGCGCCGAGAAAATGCAGCAGACCGACCAGCGGCTGCAGCCCCGGATGATCGGTTGCCAGGGCCGGCATGGTGAACCCGAAGGTCGCCGTGCCGAAGATGAGGAGCGCCACCGACGCGAAGACGGCTACCCGGTCCTTCGGCCTCCGCCAGAAGATCACCGCCGCGACCAGGGCGTACCCGGCGGCGAAGAGAACGTCCATCGCGACCGCGACAGCGGCGTAGAACGCCGGGCTCAGCCCGAGGCCGGTCAACGACTGCAGGCCCGCCGGCGGCAACTGACCCGTGGTGCAGACCGGTGTCGGGCACGGGGTCTGAAGCTGCGCGAACTCCGACGGCACCCCGGCGGCGAACAGTCCGACAGTCAGCGCGGCCACAACCGCCCAGCCCACCTTGACTGCGAACAGGGCCCTGTCCCGAAGGCGTACGCCCTCCGAACCGATCACGTC
>JBKPNA010000468.1:0-12699 GCA_046765695.1 Actinomycetota bacterium
TTCCAGGCCTGCCCCGAGTGAGTCAGCCGAAGCGCTGCAGTGAACGAACCGCTCGCCGCAGCCGGTCGGTGCCGTCCAGCAGGGCGCGCCGCACGGGGCCCGGCGGGTTGCGGGCCAGCGCTGCCTCCGCGATCTGCACCGTCTCGGGGCTGGCAGCCGTCCACGGGTAGGCCTTGCCGGCCACCTCGCCGAGGGCCCAGCCGCTGCGGAAGCTGGCCGTTGCGGCAATCTCGGTGAAGTAGCGGCCCACGTACTCCTCCGTCAGCTCCGCCTGCTCGGCGACGAAGAAGCCCTCGGCGAACGCGTAGACCTCGTACGCGCTGAGCTGCGACGGCTGCATCAGCCAGCGCCAGGCCTGCTCCTTGGTCTCGGGCCGGCCGAGCGTCGCCCGTGCCCGCGCTGCGGACACCCGCCCGGCCGCGCTGGGGTCGCGGCTCAGAGCCACCTCGATCGGGCGCGGATCAGGGTCGAGAGCGGCAAGCCGCTGCACGAGATGCCAGCCCAGTTCCGGATCCAGCACCATCCCTGGCGGCAGCTGCCGGCTGTCGAACCAGTTCCGCAGCATCGCCTGGTCACTCGTGCACCGCACCGCCAGGCGGAAGGCGACCAGTTGCCGATCCGAGCCCGGCGCGGCCGCCTGCAGCAGATCCATTGCCAGCTGAGCCACCCGGGCCAGCCGGGCCGAACGGTCGGCAACCGCGGCGTACGGCCCCGACAGCTGATCCGCGGCGAACCGGATCAGCGAATCCACGATCGAATCGTTGGCGACGTGGACGATCAGGCTCAGGATGAGATCGAGCGCAGTGGCAGGTGCCAGCTCGGCATCGCGCACGGCGTCGCGGATCGCGTTGGCGATGACCACCAGTACCGACTCATCGGTGATTCTCGGCAGCACCGACCCGAGACGGGCCCAGCCGTCCGGGCCGAATCGGATCTTCGCCCAGGCGGCGTCGGTGCCGTCCGGGACGAGCAGGCGCGAGTCCTGGGGCACCGCCACGGAAATGGGCTCGTCAGCCAGCGTGACCTCGGCAAGCAGGGCCAGCCCTCCCCCGGCATCGACGCTGACGACGGAGAGCGCATGCCGGCGACCGGGCCCGCTGAGCGGACTGGTTCGCACCAGCTGCACCGGCGGGTCCGTGACGTCGATGGTGTCCAGCCCCGCGGTCTGCAGCCATGCCGCAGCCCAGGACGCCAGATCCACCGCTCCAGCCTGTGTCCAGGCGGTGATGAGGTCGCCGAACTGTGCGGTGCCGAAGGAGTGCCGGCGAATGTAGGACCTCAAGCCAGCGGAGAAGACCTCCTCGCCCAGATAGGCCGCCAGTTGCTTCAGCACCGCCGCACCCTTCGCGTAGGAGATGCCGTCGAACTGCTGCAGCGCGGTCTCCGCATCGTCCGCTGCCTGCCCGGCAACCGGATGAGTGGTCGGTGACTGGTCGGCCACCATGCCCCAGTCCTTGCGGACCACTCCGAAGTCGGTCCACGGCGGGAAGGGAGTGGCCGTGGCGCAGCACCTCATGCTCAGGTACTCCGCGAACGACTCGTTGAGCCACAGGTCGTCCCACCAGCGCATGGTGACCAGGTCGCCGAACCACATGTGGGCCAGCTCGTGGGCCACCACCCCGGCCCGCTTGGCCCGGTCGGGGCGGGTGGCCCGACCCCGGTAGAGCAACGTGTCGCGCAGCGTGACGCACCCCGGGTTCTCCATCGCCCCGGCATTGAGATCGGGGACGAACGCCTGGTGGTACTCCCCGAACGCGTACGGCACGCCGAACAGCTCGGTGTAGTAGTCCAGGCCTCGCGCCGTGACGTCCAACACCTCGTCGGCTGCCGTCTTCAGTTCGGCGGTGAGGCTCGCCCGAGCGTGCAGGCCCAGCCGGATGCCCCCGTGCTCCGAGACGACGGAGGTGTACGGCCCAGCAACAAGGGTGACGAGGTAGCTGGGCAGCGGTCCGCTCGGCGTGATCACCCAGCGGCCCTGCCCTGCGGGCCGGCTCGGCCCGTTGCCGAGAATCGTCCAGCCAGCCGGGGCGCGCACCCGGAGCTCGTAGCGGGCTTTGAGGTCCGGCTGGTCGAAGCAGGCGAACCAGCGGGGTGCGGCATCGAGGAAGGACGTCGCGTGCAGGTAGAGCTGGTCGTCGGCCGGGTCCACATGGCGATGCAGCCCCTCGCCGTCTCTCGCGTAGGGCATCCGGCCTTCGACGACAACGGTGTTGTGCCGCTCCAACCCGGTCAGCGGTATCCGGCCGGACTGCCAGCCGGCCGGGTCCAGTCCGCGTCCGTTGAGGTGCAGCGTGACCAGCTGACGGCCGCGAAAGTCCAGGAACGTCGTGGGGCCGGTGCTGGCGAACTCGATCGTGGTGCGGGACGGGAACGTCGCCGCGGATGGGTCGGTGAGGTCCAGCTCGATCCGGACGTGGCGGACCTCGAGCTGGCCGGACCGCTGCTCGGCCTCGGAACGCCGCAGGCTCAGGATTCCTCCACCAGATAGGTGTCGTAGGCGAGTTTGGTGAAGAACTGCGGCCACCGGTCGGCCAGCGCCACCGCCTCGAACACCGACCGAGCCGCCGCCACCCGGGCCTTGACGGATTCGTCCGCGTCCTGGGCCAGCCGCTCCACCTCTTCGGCCAGCAGCTGCCGGATGAGATCCGGGGTCACCGCGGTCCCTTCCGCCGTGGTCGCCCGATGGCGGACCCAGTGCCAGATCTGCATCCGGGAGATCTCGACCGTGGCGGCGTCCTCCATCAGATTGCGAATCGCCACCGCACCGGCCCCGCCGAGCCAAGCCGCCAGATACTCCAGGCTGACCGCGACGTTCGTCCGTACGCCCTCCAGGGTGATCTCGCCCTCGGTGGTGGACACATCGGTCAGCTGGGCCGCCGTGACCGTCACGTCAGCGCGCTGCCTGTCCAGCTGGTGCGGCCGGTCACCCAGCACCGCGTCGAAGGCCTCGACACAGGTCCGGACTAGGGCGGGGTGGGCCACCCAGGAGCCGTCGAACCCGGCGTCGGCCTCTCGGGTCTTGTCCGCCCTGGTCTTCTCCAGTGCGGCGGCCGTCGCCTCCGGGTTGGCCTTGCTGGGCACGAAGGCCGCCATCCCACCGATCGCGTGCGCGCCACGCGCGTGACAGGTCTTGGCCAGCAGATTGGCGTACGCGGCCATGAACGGTGAGGTCATGGTCACCTGGCTCCGGTCGGGCAACAGGTGGTCGGCCGAGTCGGCGAAGTTCTTGATCATGGAGAAGATGTAGTCCCAGCGGCCGGCGTTGAGTCCCGCCGAGTGGTCGCGCAGCTCGTACAGGATCTCCTCCATCTCGAAGGCCGCCGGTGTGGTCTCGATCAGGCAGGTGGCCCGGATGCTGCCGTACGGGATCTCCAGCCGTTCCTGCGCGAAGACGAACACGTCGTTCCACAGCCGGGCCTCGCGATGGGACTCCAGCTTGGGCAGGTAGAAGTACGGGCCGGCACCGGAGGCGATCAGCGTCTCAGCATTGTGGAAGAAGTAGAGCCCGAAGTCGACGAATGCCCCGGGCACCGGCCGTCCGTCCAGTACCAGGTGCCGCTCCTCCAGATGCCAGCCGCGGGGGCGGACCAGAATGGTGGGCGTCTGGGGACCCACCTCGTAGCGTCTACCGCTCTCGTCGGTGAAGTCGATCTGCCGGCGCAGCGCGTCGAACAGGTTGAGCTGTCCGTCGACCACGTTGAACCAGGTGGGCGCCGTCGCGTCCTCGAAGTCGGCCATCCAGACCCGGGCGCCGGAGTTCAGCGCGTTGATCGTCATCTTGCGGGAGGGAGGCCCGGTGATCTCACACCGCCGGTCGGCCAGGCCTGGCGCAGGGGGCGCGACCTGCCAGCTCCGATCCGACCGGATCTCGGCGGTCTCGGCGAGGAAGTCGAGCGTGGTCCCCGGCGTCCCCGCGGCGTACCGGTTCGCGCGGGCCTGCAGCAGTTCGGTGCGACGCAGTTGGAACCGTCTGGTCAGCTCTGCGACGAAGTCCAGCGCATCAGCGGTGAGAATCTCGTCGAAGCGTGGCAGCAGATCGGACAGGACCGTGATCGCCGACGGACGACCGACGGGGACGGCTGAGGTCACGCGCCCAAACTAGTGGAGCGGTCGTTTGGATCGGATCTGCGCCCTTTCTCATCCTCGCGGCAGTTCGAGACGTCGCAACCGCGCGTAAAGGCCGCAAACCGCTCAGAGTGGGTGCTGGGTCAGCCAGGAGCCGTTGTCGGGATCGCGTTCTCGGTCCTCGATCCATCCCACGATGCGACCCAGGTCCAAGCCGTACGCCGGCCCGCCGGTCGCCGCATAGATCTTCAGGCGTCTCCGCGCTCGGCCGAGCAGGCGCAGTGCCCCGACCCGGTTGCCGCGCTCCGCGTGGGTGATGGCGACGCACAGCTGGGCCAGTCCCTGCCACAGCTCGCGTTCGGACTCGGGACCCGCCTTCCAGCGAGCCTCGTACACCTCATGGGCCGAGAACGGCCGTCCGTCGGCCAGCAGCTCCCGGGCGGCCGCGACCGTGTCCAAGGGTGGCAGCGGCTCATCCGACACCGGCTCGACGCCCTGGCTGCCGTAGGGCAACGGTCGGCCCAGCCGATCCCGCGGTCGACCCTGCCGGGCTCGTCCATCCGCATCTCGATCCCGTTCCCGGTGTGGCGCGCCCGGCTCGTCGTCACTACTCGTCCGGTCTGCCAGGAAGTCCGCCAACTCGGGGTCGTCGGCGGTGAAACGATCGGCCTCCTCACCGGCGTCGCACCGGTAAAGACCAACGGTGACGGCGCTCAGGTCTCGACCGAGCACCCGCCAGACGCCGCCCGCATCCTCCCAGCGGCGCAGCAGAGCGACGAAGTCCTGATCGGATGCCATGTCGCCTGTATACCTCCAGCATTTTGCTCCGACGCCGACCGGTTCCTCAATGGTTGAATTCAGCTAACGTCAATCCGCTCGGGGAGGTGAGAATGCGGCACCGGTTGCCCGCTCTCAGTCTGGCTGTCTTGCTCATGCTCTCCGCCTGCTCCGTCGTCAACGGATCCGGGCATGTCGCCACCGAGAACCGTCAGGTCAGCGGATTCACCAAGATCGAGCTGAGCGGAACCGGCGAGGTGACCATCGCCCAGGGAGACACTGAGTCGCTCACGGTCGAGGCCGACGACAACGTGCTGCCGAAGCTGACGAGCAACGTCTCCGACGGGACCCTCAAACTCGACAAGAAACCGGGAACCACGATTCGGACCAAGAACCCCATCCGGTATCGGGTGACCGTCAAGGACCTCACCGGACTTGGGCTGTCGGGGTCCGGCAGCGTCCAAGCCCAACGGATGACGCTGCAGATGTTGCATGTGGACATCAGCGGGTCGGGCACCGTCAACCTGGGCGGATCGGCCGTCGAGCAGCACATCGAGGTTTCCGGCTCGGGCCGATACGATGCCGGTGAGCTGCCCAGCCAGCAGGTGACCGCCGAGATCTCGGGCAGCGGCCAGGTCGTCGTCGCGGTCACCCAGCAGCTCAAGATCGACATAAGCGGCAGCGGGATGGTCACCTACACGGGCGATCCGACCGTCGAGCAGTCCGTCAGTGGATCCGGACGAGTGATCAAGAAGTAGCCCGTTCCGCGCTCGCGAACCTGCGGGCATTGAACTCGGTCAGCATGGGGTGGGCAACACCCCGGACGACCTCGTACGCCAGCAACTCGCCGGCGATCAGCGCCAGCGTCGCGCCACTGTGGGTGAAGGCGACGTACAGGCCGGCCACCTCGTCGACCCGGCCGAGCACCGGCTCCCCGTCGCCCGGGATCGGCTTCGGTCCGATGCCGCAACGGTCGGCCGCCAGCGAAGGATTGCCGGTCAGCAGCATGGAGGCCTCGGCCAAGAGCTCGTCCACCACCGAGGCCGGGACGAGGTAGCTGCCGTCGGCTGCACGGCTGAGGTGCCGGGTCGTCCAATCCGAGTCCACGGCCAATGCGCCACCGGCGGTCGGCCGAACCGATGCCCGCGGACCGTTGAGCACCGCAGTCAGCTGGTGCTGCACCGGCTTGGTGGTGACCAGCAACGAGATCGGCGTGGCGTCCGGGACGCTCAGCCCCAGCTCGGCGAGCATGCCCGGCACGGCGGCCCCGGTTGCCAGCACAACCGCGTCGACGGCGTACCCGCTTCCCCGCTCGCCGCGCACGCCCGTGACAGCTCCGCCCTCGGTCAGGATCCTGCAGCGTCCAGCGTGGGTAACGAGCTGGCCTCCATGCCCGACGAAGTCGTCGACGAGGAACCGAATGAGGTTCGGCAGGTCCACCCAGCCCTCACCAGGGTGCCAGAGGACTCCCGCCGACGGGATGACGGTGGGATCCACCCCAGGGGTAGCGGCAGCGATCTGGTCACGGGCGAGCAGCCGGCTGTCATAGCCGTGAGCCAGCTCGTACTCGTGGTGGCGGTGCAGCTCGTCGGCCTGGTCAGCGGCGTGCCAGACCAGGCCGCCGGCGAAGTGCAGCCAGTCGAGATCCGGGTGCTGTGCGGACAGCGTGCGGTAGCGATCGATGCCGGCCATCCGAAGCCGGTGGTACGGCTCGCGGCGCAGTCCGGCGGAGTTCAACCAGGACAGCGAGCGACCTGAGGCGCTGCTGGCCAGCTCCCCTTCGGTGATCAGCACGACATCCACCCCGGATCGCGCCAGCTGCTGGGCGGTGGACACTCCCAGGACACCCCCGCCGACGACGGCAACCTTCATGCGGCTCGAGATACTCATGATGTCGAATCACCCTGCACCCATTCGGCCGACGCTGCACCCTTTGCAGACGGCGCAAGGTCGGCAAAAGGGTGCAACGTCGACCACACTGACCCGCAGTTCCTGGCCCGTCATGTGCGAGTCAGTCGCCGACTCGGAGGGAGCCGCCCAGCTCATCCTCGATATGGACCCGGATGATCTCGTCGAACGAGCTCTCGGCGGCGAAGCCCAGCTGCAGCGCCCGCGTCGCCTCCAGGGCCGGTGCCCAGCTGTCGACCATGCGCATGATCGTCTCGTCCGGCTCCCGCCGGATCAGCCGGACGGCCCGCTCTCCTGCGACGCGGCGCAGCGCCTCGATCTGCTCTCCCACCGTGGCGCTGAGGCCGGGCATGGACAGCGTCCGTCGCGGACCGACCTGCTGACCATCCAGGGCGGCTCCCTGCACCAGGAACTCCACCGCCGCTCGGGGTGAGGCGTGCCAGTGCCGGACCGTCTCAGGCACCGGCAACACCGCCTCCTGGCCGACGAGCGGCTCGCGCAGAATGCTCGAGAAGAACCCCGACGCTGCCTTGTTCGGCGCTCCCGGACGGATGCAGACGGTGGGCAGCCGGATCCCGATGCCGTCCACGAACCCACGTCTGGTGTAGTCGGCTAGCAAGAGCTCCCCCATCGCCTTCTGAGCGCCATAACTGGTCAGCGGAGTGTGCAGGAAGTCCTCGGGAATGGGATTGGGCAGCGGCGCACCGTAGACGGCAATCGAGGACGTGAAGACCAGACGGGGAAGATATCCGTCGCCGGAGTGCGCGGCTCGTACCGCCTCCAGCAGTGCCCGAGTGCCGTCGAGGTTGACCCGGTAACCCTTCTCGAAGTCGGCCTCAGCCTCACCGGACACGACCGCCGCGAGATGGAAGATCAGGTCGGGCCGGGGCTCCAACAGGCGCTCCGCCTCACCAGGCGCGGCCAGGTCTGTTGTCCCGAGTTCGACTTGACCGGCGGCGCTCGCCGGCTGCTCCGGCAGCACCACGTCGACGAGAGTCAGCCGTTCGATGGCCCGACCCCCGAGGTTGCCGTCCGCGACCAACCGGGAGGTCAGCTTGCGGCCGATCATGCCGGCCGCCCCAAGAATCAGGATGTGCACCGACACTCCCCTCCTCCGAGTTCTCAGAAACTCAACATGCTATGGCTCCCGGAGTTTCCGACAACTCCGGACGGGCGCTCAGACGCTGAACCGGAACTCGACCACGTCTCCATCTGCCATCACATAGTCCTTGCCTTCGAGTCGCACCTTTCCTTTGGCCCTGGCGTTGAGCAACGAGCCCGCCGTGACCAGGTCGTCGAAGGAGACGATCTCGGCTTTGATGAAGCCCTTCTGGAAATCGGTGTGGATGACCCCGGCGGCTTCAGGTGCGGTCGCGCCTTTCGGAATGGTCCATGCCCGGGACTCCTTCGGTCCGGCCGTCAGGAAGGTCTGCAGGCCCAAGGTGTCGAATCCGACGCGGGCGAGCACGTCAAGACCGGGTTCGCCGATGCCCATCTCGTCCAACAGCTCCCGGGCCTCGTCGGGTTCCAGCTCGGTGAGCTCGGACTCGATCTTGGCGTCGAGAAAGATCGCCTCTGCCGGCGCGACCACCGCTCGTAGCCGCTCCTTCAACTCCTCGTCCGTCAGCTCGTCGCCGTCGCAGTTGAAGACGTAGAGAAACGGCTTGGCGGTCAGCAAGAACAGCTCTCGCAGCGGTCCGCGAGCCAATCCCGCTGCAAAAATGGTCTGACCACCGTTGAGCACCTCCTGCGCCTCGCGTATGGCGGTCAGCGCGGGAACCCTGTCCTTGTTGATCCGTGCCTCCTTCTCCAGCCGCGGGAGCACCCGCTCGATGGTCTGCAGGTCGGCGAGGACGAGTTCGGTGGAGATCGTCTCGATGTCGCTCGGCGGGTCCACCGCACCCTCGACGTGGCTGACGTCGGCGTCGCGGAACACCCGGGTGACCTGACAGATGGCGTCTGCCTCCCGGATATGGGCAAGGAATGCGTTGCCCATGCCTTCGCCCTTGCTGGCGCCGCGGACGATGCCGGCAATGTCGACGAAGCTGACCGTGGCCGGCACGGTCCGGGCAGAGCCGAACATCGTGGCGAGGACACCCAACCGGGGATCCGGCACCCCGACGACGCCGATGTTGGGTTCGATGGTGGCGAACGGATAGTTGGCGGCAAGTACGTCGTTGCGGGTGAGCGCGTTGAACAGCGTCGACTTGCCCGCGTTGGGCAGACCGACGATGCCGATGGTGAGAGCCACGGCGGACGAGCCTAGTGTCCTGCGCCAGGACACATGTGCCGAGGCGCTCCTCGTTGTCCGGTCAGGAGGCGAGCGATGCCCCGGCGAGCAGATCAACCAGGCCTGGGCTGGGTATCCGCCGTTCGAAGTCGGCCCAGATGCGGGTATCGGAACGGCAGTCGTACTGGCGGCACACCAGAGGACGGTTCTCGTACACGCCACACCCGCCGCTCCCGGCGTCGCAGTGCACGCAGTATCCGTCGGCGCGCTGTCGGTTCAGGTACGGTGCCGGAATCTCCCACTGCACGATGCCCTCCTCCACGTCCTGGGGGCTGAGGGCGAAGCGCAGCCGACAGCACGCCGCCTGACACAACGGCAGCCGGTCCTGACAGTCGAGAACAACGGGCTCGGCCTCGTACTTGTCGGGTGTGACGGCTAGTTCGACGGTGACGCCGGCCTCTCCGGTAAGGGTTCTGGCCTCCTGGACCATCTCTTGGCGACGCGCCTCGAGCTCGTCCTCGCGCAGGATTCCCTTGGCCACCAACAGGGCTGCCAGAGCATGTGTCTCGCCTGACGCCTGGCACAGCCGCTCGGCGGACACGCCGATGCGGCGGTAGACCTCGTGAAAGCCTTCGAGGAGGGCGTCGGCTGCCGGCGGGAAAGCGGCGACGGCCGGGATGCGTCCAGCCTCGCTGGCCAAGCGGGTGGGCCCGAGAACTAGCGGAATCGATGTCACGGCTCCTCCAGTCCGACCCAGGCCCTGGCACAGATGGTGGCCCTCCGCTGAGCTCCACGCAGCGGTGCGGCGGGCATCGTGACGGGCAGACTTTCCTTCCTGATAAGGCATTCGTTGACCTGTTAGTAGCGGCGGCGGCCGGCCCCGGAAGTACCATCAACACGTGCCAGAGCAGGCCGACCGCCGCCCAGCACCGAGATCGGGACACCGAGCGGCTGTGCGAGTCCCGGACCGGCCGGCGACCGTTGCGGATGACCTGCCGGGCTTCGGGCTTGGGCTGAGAATCCCGACCGCTTCGGCTGCCATGTCGCTACAGCGGCTGGCCGGGAACGCAGCGGTATCGGCGCTGGTGGCGGCTCACTCCAGCGCCCCAGCGCCCACGCTGCAGCGCCAGTTCGCCGACGAGGGTCAGACTGGAGAAGGCCAGCTCGGCGCCGCTGAGCCGACTGCCCAACCGGACCTGGCCGAGGCCGGCGGCGGCAGCGGCGAGCTCGTGCCGGAACGAGTGAACGAGTTCGGCGAGTTCGATGGCGAGTTGACGACCGACACGGTGCCGCACGTGTTCCTCAACCGTGGCCAGGTGGCTACTGGCCGCTGGCATCACTGCGGCGGAACGGGTGGCCGCGCCAACGAGAGCACCGGGAGCAGCACGGTCGTGGCACCCGTCTACGAGTCCGCTCCGGCAACCGCCAAGGCTCCGGCCAAGGCTTGGGTCAAGAAGGGCACCGGCAAGGTGAAGGTCAGCCGCTCGTGGAATGGCGTAGTGCCCGGGAACAACGGCACAGCGCTCTGGGCCGGCAGCGGCGGCGGCCTGGTGTTCATCATGTGGTCCGCGGTCGCCCGGATGGGGACCCACGAGCGAGGTCATATCAAGCACACCAAGTCCTTCCACGACGCCGAGATCAAGCCCATGGAAACTCGGATCAAGTCGAAGAAGACCGGCGCGACTGAGGCCGACGCCATCACCGCCATGCAGACCCATGTGAATTGGAACCCGACCCTCGCAGCGTTCGCCGCCAAGGACACCGCGATGAACAGCCCTGGCGGTACGTTCGACACCACCGATCAGGCGAAGGCCAACTTCTATCACGACAAGGGACCCAAGAAGATCAAGAAGGTCAACTACCAGCACTTCATCGAAGCCCCGTGACGGATATCCAGCTCCAACTGAGCGCCTCGGAACCTGATGCCGACGGCGGTGTCTTCGTACGCCTGCTGGTGGTCAACGCCGGTTACGACGCTGTCCGCGTCGACCGCCGACTGCTGTGGGGGCCGCATCCGGAGTCCGGCACTCCCGGCCTGCTGGCCGGCGAGCCGTCGACCGATCAGAAGTCGGACCAGACCGTGCTGCTGAACCCGTGGGGAATCTTCGGCCGAGAGCGGCGCTATCGCTATGAACCAGGCGAGTCGGTGCGGTTCTGCGGATATCTCCTGCGCCACGCGGCGGATGAGTTGTTGCCGACGGGACCTGGTGACCCGTCAGCGCTGGAGGTTGTGGCCGACCCGCTGGAGGTTCGGTTCCGCTGAAGGCAGGCGGCCCGCCACCCCGGGGGCGCAACAACTCAAGAGCTCTGTGATCAGAAATCGCGGTCGAGGAAGGCCTCGATCGCCTGGGTGAGGGCGAGCGGATCCTTCGTGCCCGCCAGCTCCCGAACGGAGTGCATGGAGAGCAATGGCAGCCCGACGTCCAGCGTCCGTACGCCCAGCCGGGTTGCCGTCAGCGGGCCGATGGTGGACCCGCACGGCAGTGCGTTGTTGGACACGAACTCCTGGGTCGCCACGCCGGCTGACCGGCAGACCCGCCGCCAGAGCGCTGCTCCCCGGGCATCGGTCGTGTACCGCTGGTTGGCATTGATCTTCAGCAGCGGGCCGCCGTTGAGCACCGGACGGTTGGCCGGGTCATGGCGCTGCGGGTAGTTGGGATGGACGGCGTGGCCGGCGTCCACCGAGAGGCACCAGGAACGGGCGAGGGCTCGATGGTGCTCGTCGACGGACAGCCCGCGCGCAGTGGCGATCCGCTGCAGCACGTCGGCCAGCACCGGACCGGACGCCCCGCTCCGGGATCCGCTGCCGAGTTCCTCGTGATCGAAGGCGGCCAGCAGCTCTATCTGATCCCCGCCGCTGGAGTTGATCAAGGCGGTCAGGCCGGAGTGCACCCCGCTCAGGTTGTCCAGCCGCCCGGCGGCTAAGAACTCGTCGTCCGGTCCGAACACCCTCGGCGGCGTTGCGTCGTAGGCCATCAGGTCCAGGCCGTCGACCTCGTCGGCTGCACAGTCGACCAGGTCGGCAACGTGCTCCACCAGCCGGCGGTCGGGACGGCCGACTCCCCAGATCGGGGCAGTATGCAACTGCTTGTCGAGCTTCAGGCCCTCGTCGTTGACGCCACGATCCAGGTGGATGGCGAGCTGCGGGATGCGCATGATCGCGCCCGTACGGACCAGTTCAACGCGTCCGTCGGCCAGCACCACTCGGCCGGCGAGGCCAAGCTCTCGGTCGAGCCAGGAGTTGAGCAGCGGCGCGCCATAGACTTCGACGCCCAGCTGCTGATACCCGTACCCGCCGACGTCCGGGTTCGGCTTCGTCGCAAACCCCGGCGAGTCGGTGTGCGCGCCCACGATGCGGTACGGCGTGCCCGGGTCGGCGTCGGGCGGCAATCGCCAGGCCAGCAACGCGCCGTCCCGGACCAGGTAGTGCCCACCCGGGCTGTCATCCCACTCCTCGGCCTCGTCCTGCTCCGCAAAACCGGCCGCGGCCAATCGGCGCGCTGCCTCCGCCGCCGCATGGAAGGAGGACGGTGAGGCGCCGAGGTACGCGGCCAGGTCAGCGACATGGTCCAGCGCAGACGACATGGCGACCAACCTAGTGCTCCGAGGCCCGGGGCACAGCGGCCCACTTGGGGACACGACGCCGGGAGCGACCTCCCACGATTTGTCAGCTGAGCCCCGCAGGTTTGATCGCATGGATGGTGGGACGGGAATCGCCC
>JBKPNA010000469.1:0-3240 GCA_046765695.1 Actinomycetota bacterium
CCTCGGTGGTGTTGGCTCGCTCGAGCACGCCTGGGTTGGTCTCGGAAACCATCTTTTCGCAGAAGTCGACGCCGACCAGGTTCTCCTGGAAGATGTTGTGGTCGAACATGTACTCGGCGGCCTCGCCCAGGTTGACGATCCACTCGCCGAGATGGGGTGGCTTCACCCCGTAGGCCATGTTCTGGCAGTAGCATGAGCACGTCGCGTGGTTGTCACCGCAGATGCCGCAGATCCGGCTGGTGATGAAGTGCGCGTCGCGCGGGTCCTTGCCCTTCATGAAGATCGAGTAGCCGCGGAAGATCGAGCTCGTGCTGTGGCACTCGGCCACCACCCGCTGATTGAAGTCGATCTTGGTGTAGATGCCCAGGCTGCCAACTATCCGGGTGACGGGGTCCCACGCCATCTCCACCAGGTCTGAGCCGTTCGTCGTGCTGGACGTATTCGCCACTGTCGATGTCATCGCGTCACCTCTTCCGTCGCGTCGCTTACCAGGTGCGCTTCGCGCCGGTGACCAGTTCCCGGCCCGGCTTGCGCCACTTGGGCTCCTGGTCGACGGTGTGCGCGGTCACGCTGCGCAGCCTCCGCAGCGTGGATCCCCAAGCCTTAACCACGTTGGTGGAGAGCTTGCCTCCCGGTGGCTCGTCCATGAAGGGCATGAACTTGTCGGGGAATCCCGGCATGGTGCAGCCGATGCAGATGCCACCGACATTCGGGCAGCCGCCCACCCCGTTGATCCAGCCCCGCTTGGGCACGTTGCACTTGACGACGGGACCCCAGCAGCCGAGTTTGACGATGCACTTGGGGGAGCCGTACTCGGTGGCGAAGTCGGCCTGCTCGTAGTAACCGGCGCGGTCGCAGCCCTCGTGCACGGTCCGGCCGAACAGCCAGGTCGGACGAAGAGCGTCGTCCAGCGGGATCATCGGGGCCTGGTCGGTGGCCATGTACAGCAGATAGGTGAGCGTCTCTGACAGGTTGTCCGGCTGGATCGGGCAACCCGGCACACAGACGATCGGGATCCCGGCCATCGACTTCCACACCCAGCCGAGATAGTCCGGTACCCCCATCGCTCCTGTCGGGTTACCGGCCATGGCATGGATGCCGCCGTACGTGGCGCAGGTGCCTGCGGCGACGATCGCCGTCGCCTTGGGGGCCAGCCGGTCCAGCCACTCACTGGTCGTCATCGGCTGCCCGGTGGCCGGGTTGTTGCCGAAGCCGCACCAGTAGCCCTCGTCCTTGATCTTCTCGTTCGGGATGGATCCCTCGACGACCAGGACGAAGGGCTCCAGCTCGCCGCGGTCGGCCTTGAAGAACCACTCCAGGAAGTCGTCGGCGCCACCGTTCGGGCCGCACTCGAAGTCGATCAAGGGCCAGTGCACGGCGATCTGGGGCAGCCCAGGAAGCGCGCCGAGGGCGATCTCCTCGATGCTCGGCTGGGTCGCGGCGGTCAGGGCGACGGAGTCTCCGTCACAGCTCAGTCCGGCGTTGATCCACAGCACGTGGATGAGGGTGTCTTCGGCCTTGACGGCGGCGGGCGAGAGCATGGGTGACACCATCCCAACCTGGATCTGCGGCGATCCGCACTGCTGGGGCCGTCGATCGGCCTACTTCTGCAGTTGCTCCCGTCCTAACATTCGAGACGGATCTGGTCAAGGGTTCGAGGTGGCCGCCAAGTCGTCCGCGGCAAGCCAGTCGTACCAGGCCTGGAGGTGCTCGCCGGTCCGGGCCGACAGCGGGAGAATCTGGACGTTCGGATTGAGGCGCCGGGCGTACCCGCCGAACACCTCGAGGTCGAAGTCGACGTAGGGCAGCAGGTCCGTTTTGTTGACGATCACCAGGTCGGCCGCGCTGAACATGTGCGGGTACTTCAACGGCTTGTCCTGACCCTCGGTCACCGAGATGATCACGACCTTGGCTTGCTCGCCGATGTCGAACAGGGCAGGGCAGACCAGGTTGCCGACGTTTTCGATGAACAGCAGAGATCCGGGCTCAGGGTCGAGCGCCTCGATGGCTCGCTGCACCATCGGGGCGTCCAGATGACAGCCCGCCCCGGTGTTGACCTGGACTGCGCGAGCCCCCGCCCGCCGAATCCGGTCGGCGTCGAAGGTGGTCTCCTGGTCGCCCTCGATGACACAGAGTGGGCGCTGCCCGCTCAGCTCGGCGATGGTTCGCTCCAGCAGCGACGTCTTGCCCGAGCCGGGTGAGCTCATCAGGTTCAACGCGGTGATGCCCCGGTCGGCAAGCCACCCGCGGTTGTGCTCGGCCAGGTGATCGTTCTTTGCGAGGATCGCCTGCTCGATCGCAACGGTCTGCGGGCGGGCGTGAAGGGCCTCGTGCTCCGCTGCCGAGAGCAGCGCGTGATCGTGGTCGGTCCCGTGGCCGTGATCATGGTGGTGCGGCCCGGACCCATGATCATGCGGCTCCGACGCGATGTGTTCGTCCACGGTCAGGACCCGGACGTCAGCTTCGTCACCGCAGCCGCAGGTCAGGCACATGGCTCCGCCACCAGGTCGACCGATGCCACCTCGAGCTCCCGACCGCCGAGCAGTGCGACGTTGGCGCTGCCGCAGGGGCAGAGCATGATCAGGTCCGCCAGCAGGAAGTCCCGGCCGCAGTCGCGGCAGTGCGCCCTTCCCGGGACGAGGTCGATCTCGAGCCGGGAGCCCTCCAGGTCCGTGCCCGCGGTCACCACGTCGTAGCAGAACAGCATGGCGTCCGGCAGCACCCCCGAGAGCTCGCCGACCCGTACGTGGACAGTGCTGATCCGCCGGCCGGCCATCCGCTCGATGACCATGTCGACCACGTTCTGGGTGATTGCCAGCTCATGCATCTGTAGCTGGCAGCTTATTCCGGCTTGTCGGAATCTCGGAGCGGCACCTGGCTGCTGGTGTAGTTTCCGCCGGACTCTACGTTCCCGCATCGTTCCACGTCGTCAACTCTGGAGGATGAATGCGTCAATCAGCGCCTGTGTCTTCTGATTTAGCCTGGCAGCGGCATCCGGCTGCCCCACGTCGCGCCGCTTCACCGAGGCCGGCTTCGCCCGCTTCACCGGAACCGCGCCGATACCTGCCAGCTCCGGGGAAGCCGGGGGCGTTCGCCGGCGCGCTGACGTGGCCGACCGATCCGTCACCGGCTGAACCGCGGCCGCAACCGCCGCTTGAAGCCAGCCATCCACCGCGCCGCCATGATCCAGCTTCGGTGCGAACCCGAGCTCGACAGCTGCGCGACAACGCCCTACAGCGT
>JBKPNA010000470.1:0-4018 GCA_046765695.1 Actinomycetota bacterium
ACACCCTCAATGAGCCGATGCTGACGGTGCACTGCACCTCACCGGCTCCTGAGGCGATCGCGATCGAGATCACCCACTTCGCCGGGGCCCGGCCCCGGTCACCGCAGTTCGCCCTCGAATCCGACCCGACCGTTCGCGCGCAGACCCAGGTCGACGACCGCCAGGCCAGTCTCACCTCGGGCGCCCTGACCGCCCGATTCGGCCGGGGGGATCGGTTCGGGCTTGAATTCCTGGCCGACGGCAAGGTGCTGACCGCCAGCCTGGGCAAGGCCATGGCGCTGATCACCACCGCCGATGGCCCGTTCATTCGGGAACAGCTCAGCCTCGACGTCGGCGAGTACGTCTACGGCCTCGGTGAGAGGTTCGGCCCGCTGGTGAAGAACGGCCAGGTAGTCGACATGTGGAACGCCGACGCCGGCACCAGCAGCGAGCAGGCGTACAAGAACGTGCCGTTCTACCTGACCAACCGGGGCTACGGCGTGTTCATCAACAACCCTGGCAGAGTCTCGTTCGAGGTCGGGTCGGAGGCTGTCTCCCGAGTGTCGTTCAGCGTGGCCGGCCAGAGCCTGCAGTACCTGGTGATCTACGGACCCACGCCCCGGGACATCCTGCGCCGCTACACCGCGCTGACCGGCCGACCGGCGCTGCCGCCGCCGTGGTCCTTCGGGCTGTGGCTGAGCACCTCCTTCACCACCTCCTACGACGAGCAGACGGTGACCGAGTTCGTCGACGGCATGGCCGGCCGGGACCTGCCGCTGTCGGTGTTCCACTTCGACTGCTTCTGGATGCGTGAGTTCAACTGGTGTGACTTCACCTGGGACGCGCGGACCTTTCCCGACCCGGCCGGCATGCTGGCGCGGCTCAAGGAGCGCGGACTGCGCATCTGCGTCTGGATCAACCCCTACATCGCGCAGCGCTCACCGCTGTTCGCCGAGGGCGCCGAGCACGGCTACCTGCTCCGCAAGCCCGATGGCGACGTCTGGCAGACCGACCAGTGGCAGGCCGGGATGGGGATCGTCGACTTCACCAATCCCGATGCACGCAGTTGGTACACCGACAAGCTGCGGGTGCTCCTCGAGATGGGCGTCGACGCCTTCAAGACCGACTTCGGCGAGCGGATTCCCACCGACGTGGTTTGGGCGGCCGGCTCGGACCCGGAGCGGATGCACAACTACTACAGTTACCTCTACAACCAGTGCGTCTTCGACCTGCTGCGCAGCCATCGCGGCGAGGGTGAGGCAGTGGTGTTCGCTCGGTCGGCCACAGCGGGCGGCCAGCGCTTCCCGGTGCACTGGGGCGGAGACTGCGAGTCGACGTTCGTCTCGATGGCTGAAAGCCTGCGCGGAGGCCTGTCGCTGGCCGCGTCCGGCTTCGGGTTCTGGAGTCACGACATCGGCGGTTTCGAGGGGCAGCCCGATCCGGCCGTGTTCAAGCGGTGGATCGCCTTCGGACTGCTCAGCTCGCACAGCCGGCTGCACGGCAGCGACAGCTACCGTGTGCCGTGGCTGTTCGACGAGGAGTCGGTGGCGGTGCTGCGCCGGTTCACCCGGCTCAAGGCTCAGCTGATGCCCTACCTCTACGGCCAGGCCGTGGTGGCGGCGACGGAGGGGATTCCGGTGCTGCGGCCGATGGTCCTCGAGTTCCCCGACGACCCGGCCTGCAGCCAGCTGGACCGGCAGTACATGCTCGGCGACCGGCTGCTCGTGGCGCCCGTGCTCACCGCCTCGGGCGAGACCTCGTACTACATCCCGGCCGGGACCTGGACCTCCCTGCTGACCGGCGCGACCGTACGCGGTCCGCGCTGGGTGTCGGAGGTCTGTGACTTCTCGACGGTGCCGGTCTACGTCCGTCCTGGATCCGTCCTGCCCATCGGCTCGCACGACGATCGGCCCGACTACGCCTACGACGAGGACGTGACGCTGCGCGCGTACGAGCTCGCGGACGGCGACCGGGTCATGGTGACTGTGCCGGGGCCTCGGGGCGAGACCACGGCTGAGTTCGAGGTGGCTCGAGACGCGGGGACACTGACCGCGACCCGGCGCCGCGGCACGGCCGGCTGGCGGCTGGCGTCCGGCCCGGACGACGCCGGCACCGGCGTGGCGGCCGACATCGACAGCTGCTCGATCGGGGTCTGAGCCAACGATGTTGAGCCAGCGTGGGCCGGGTCGAGCGGCAGCGGCCATCCTGGGTTAGCTGTGGCCTTGTGCGGAGAGACGGGCCCCGAAACCGCCCGGAGTGCTTCCGATGTGGCTTTGTGCGGAGATACGAGGTCCAAGACCCTGGTCATCCGGACCGACACTCCGTCTTAGTCTCAATCTCAGCCCCATGTCAGTTCCCAGCGGGGTAGGAGTGATGCCATGCCTGGTCCTGACCGACGGCGGACCGGCACGTTCTCCAACGGCATGGTGTATGCGACCTGGGGCGACGGGCCAAGGACGGCACTGTTCATCCCCGGCGGTCCGGGCAGCGCCATCCCGCCTGGGGTGCTCCTCGCCTTGTTCGGCCGGCGGTTCCAGCCCTATCGGGCTGCCGGCTTCACCGTCTGGATCGTCACCCGGCGGCGCCACATGCCGGCCGGCCACACGGTGGCGGACATGGCGGACGACTACGCCGAGGCCATCGCCGACGGGTTGGGCGGCCGGGTGGACCTCGTCGTCGGAGAGTCCTACGGGGGGATGGTCGCGCAATACCTCGCGGCCCTGCACCCGGACCGCGTAGCCAGGATCGCCATCGTGGCTTCCGGGGCCGAAGTGACCGACTGGGGCAAGACGGTCGACAACACGATGGCGCGGGGCTTCGCCACGCGGGACGCGACTGCCGCAGGGTCGGCGGTCGTCGACACGTTGCTACCGAGGCAGCGCTATCGCTGGCTACGCCGACCGCTCAGTGCGGTGATGGGCCGGCTGATGCTGCTCGGGTACCGCGTTCCGCCGCAGGATGTGCTGACGGAGGCGGGGGCGGAGGAGGCGTTCGACTCTCGCGCCGTGCTGCCGCGCATCCAGCGGCCGGTGCTGCTCATCTGCGGAGACCGTGACCGGTTCGTCAGCCGAGACGTCGTTGAGGAGACCGCCCGGCTCATCCCGCATTGCGTTCTTCGCTGGTACGCCGGGCGGGGCCACGTAAGGACGATCGCCAGCCGTCAGGTCCCCGCCGACGTGCTGGCATTCGTCGAGCAGACCTGAGAGCCCTCGCGGGCACTAGTCCTGCGCGGTCAGGGTCACGCAGCAGCGGTTCTCGCCGGGTTGCAGCCTGACCTGCAGCAGGTCGGCGGCGACGGACTGAGCCAGCCCGCCGATCAGGGCGTGGTTCATTCCGCAGACGAGCTCGGTATGGCTGCGGGCGAGGGCGTGGAAGGGGCAGTTCTGCAAGGTGAGCGTGCGTCCGGTCCGGCGTGGTTCGTACCCGTGCTCCCGAAGAACGTCGGCGGCGAGCTCCAGAGCGGCATCAGCCGACGACGGCCGGCGTGCCGCGTCACCCATGGCTGTTCCGTGCGCGGCTGCCGCCTTGTGCAGAGCATTGCCAATCGGGATTCCGGTCTGAGTGGCGTCGGTGATCGCTTCGGCCATCAGGTGGCCGGGAAGTTCATAGTCGCGGGCGGGAAGGGTGACGGCGAACTCAGCCTGAGCGCGGCGGTACCGCTTTGCGGACCGGCCGGCACCCGGCCCGCTCCGTCCGGTGAGCCGGACATAGTCGGTCTCCAGCAGCCCCTCGGCTTCCAGCCGGTCGAGGTGGAACTTGGCTTGGTGCCGGGCGATGCCCACTGCCTCGGCGGCCCGGTCCCGGCTGACGGGTTCGGCCTGGGAGCAGACGAACCGGTACAGCCGGCGGCGTACCGGGTCGGCCAGCGCGCCGATCCCCGTCACGTTCCGGTCGAAGTCGCGCACATCACACCTTCTATCGGATAGATATCTTGACGTTACACCCTGCAGCCGTCTAACGTCGTATTCATTATCCGATACAAGCTCATCTTGGGAAGGGACCGCCGATGTCAACGCTGGCCATCTCTCCGGACATCGAG
>JBKPNA010000471.1:0-3604 GCA_046765695.1 Actinomycetota bacterium
CGGCGTACGAGTATGCCCACCCCGACGACCTGCTGGCCGCGGCCCTGGCAGTCGAGGCGCCGGCGCTGATCGTGGCCCTGGACGGCATCACCGATCCGCGCAACCTGGGGGCGGTCGTCCGGTCGGCGGCGGCGTTCGGCGCCCACGGCGTACTGATCCCGGAGCGCCGCGCGGCCGGGATGACTGCGGCCGCCTGGAAGACCTCGGCCGGGGCGGCGGCCCGCATCCCGATCGCACAGGCGAGGAACCTCAATCGCAGCCTGCGCTCCTACGCCGACGCCGGACTGACGTTGGTCGGGCTGGACGGCCGGGCGGACACCGCCATCGGCGATGTCGCTGAAGCCTCCGAACCGCTGGTACTGGTGGTCGGCAGCGAGGACGCGGGCCTGTCGCGGCTGGTCCGGGAATCTTGCGACCTCCTTGCGGCGATCCCGATCTCGAGCGACGTCGAGTCGCTGAACGCGGGCGTCGCCGCTGGAATCGCGCTCTACGAGATCTCCCGTCGCCGGCTGAGTGCCTGATCACAGGCCGTAGATCCGGTAAGCGTTGTCCCGCGCGATCAGGGCAGCGACATGATCGGCGTCGGCGCTTGTCAGCTCATCGGCCTCGATCAACTCTGTGAGAAGCCCAGAAAGCCCGCGGCGGAACAGTGTGGCGCCGAGGTAGTAGAGCTCGGCCAGCCCGTACGCGTCCGAGGAGAACAGCATCTTGCCGAACGGAGCCGTTTCCAAGGTTTCGCGAATCACCGCAGGTGCGAGGGCACCGGTGTTGTGCACCGCCAGTCCGACATCGACAAAGACGTGCCGAAAGACCTGGGCGAGGTAGGCAGCATGGCGGTGGAACGGGTAGTTGTGCAGCAGCAGCACCGGCACCCCGAGCCTCTCGGTTGCCCGCAGGAACGAGGTGAGCCGCAACGGGTCGGCACGGAGCAGATCCAGATCCGCATCGCCGTAGCCCACATGGATCTGCAGCGGCATCCTTCTTGTGACCGCGGTCCAGGCCAGCCACGAGTTGATCACCGGATGAGCGATCCGGTAGTGCCCGTCTGCCGCCGGGTGCAGCCTGGCGAAAGCGGCGGTGAGCTCGTCTGCCGGTGGCGGTTCGGCCGGCAGGTCCAGACCGATCCGGTACGCGGCGATGCTCTTCGCGGCAATCGCGGTGGAGTGCTGCAACGCGTCCTCAACCGCTTCGGGGACGTCGGCCGCGCTGATCCCCTGGTCCAGCAGCTCCTCGGCCAGCGTCTCCAGCCGGACCACCTCGTACGCCGAGCCACCGCTCATTCCCGCGAGATCTGCGGCTGAGCACAACCGATCACCACCGAGGCCGGTGTCGACCAGGAAGGTCTCAATACCGGCCGCGCTCAAGAGCAACCTGCTCGCCTCGGCACCGAGCTGGCGACGGCGAGCCAGGTAGTCCTCAGCCGACGTGTGTGGCGGCAAGCCGAGGACTGGAGCACACCACCTGCGGATCGCCAGACCCAGCATCGAGTCGAAGAAGGTGGTGCCCAACGGCGACGGGGCCGAGGCTTCGTTCATCAGCGCCTCGAAGGAGGGCCGATCGAGATCGTCGAGGATCAGGCCGTGGCAATGGTGGTCGACCAACGGTCCGAGCTGGACGCGGTCAGTAGGCATCGCTCCTCCCGACGTGTCAGATCATTGTGCCGTGGACGTCTCCGACCGGCAGGCCCGCAGCGCAGAGGCAGAGACACTCGTGGCCGGCCTTGCCGAGCATGGCGTTGGAATGGTGGCGATCACCTTTGTCGACAATGCCGGTATCACGCGCGTCAAGAGTGTTCCGTTGCACCGGCTGCCGCAGCTGGCGGCCTGGGGTGTCGGCGCCTCGACCTGCTTCGACTACTTCCGCTTCGACGACTCGCTCGCCGCGCCACCCGGCGCTACGGCGGCCGTCGGTGATCTTCGCATCCTTCCCGACCTGCGGCGATTGGTGCCGCTCACCGCGCAGCGGGGCTGGGCCTGGGCGCCCGGCGATCGATATCGGCAAGACGGAGAGGCCCACGACCAGTGCAGCCGGCTGCTGCTGCGGCGGCTGGTCGACGGCGCCGCAGCGGCCGGCTTCGAGGTTCGGGCGGGAATCGAGATCGAGTGGGTGATCTCGGCTGGCGGTGGCGACGACTTCGTCGCCGCGGTCGCCGGTTCGGCGTATGGCATGTCGCGGCTGGTCGCGATTTCGGACTACGCCCGCGATGTCGTCGACGCGTTGAGCGGCGAGGGCGTCAGCGTGGACCAGTTCCACCCTGAATACGCCGTCGGGCAGCTCGAGCTGTCCGTCGCGGCCGAGTCGCCGGTCGATGCCGCCGACACCTCGGTGCTGGTCCGCAGCACGATTCGGGCTGTCGGGGAGCGGTACGACTACCGCACGTCCTTCTCGCCTAAGGTCGAGGCGGAGGGGGTCGGCAATGGCGGTCACGTCCACCTCAGTCTGTGGCGGGACGGACGCAACCAGATGGCCGGAGGGAACGGGCCCTGCGGGCTCACCCCCGTCGGCGAGGCCTTCGCCGCCGGCATCCTGAACCGACTGCCCGCATTGTTGGCGATCGGAGCACCCTCGGTTGCGTCGTACCTGCGACTGGTGCCGTCGCACTGGGCCGGCGCGTACGCCTGCTGGGGCCTGGAGAACCGGGAGGCGGCGCTGCGGATGATCACCGGGTCGGCCGGCAGCAGCGAGTGGGCTGCCAATCTCGAGGTCAAGTGCTTCGATCTCAGCGCCAACCCCTATTTGCTGCTCGCTGCGCTGCTGAGTGCCGGGTTCGATGGGGTGCGTGCGGAGGTCACGCTGCCGGAGCCGGTGGAGGTGGACCCGGCGGGGTTGCCGCCGGAGGAGCTGGAGCGGCGCGGCGTTCGACGCCTGCCCACCAGCGTGCGGGAGTCCACAGCGGCGCTGGCGGCCGATGCGGTGTTGCGCGATGCGTTCGGGGCGGCACTGATCGACTCGGTGATCGCGGTCCGCCAGTCGGAGATTGAGAGGTTCGCCGATGCCTCGGCTGAGGACATCGTCCGGGCCGTCCGGTGGGCGCACTGATCGGTGAAGCCGGGCAGCAGCAACGGTAAAGTTCGTCCGGTGACCGACACCCTCACTCCCCCCAACCTGTCGCAGGACTACAGCGGGAAGGCCGCGGAGGCGTACCGCGCCACGCTCGCGGTCATCGAGCAGGTGGAGCCACGGATCGCCGCTGCGACCCGGGCCGAACTGGCCGACCAGCGCAACTCGCTGAAGCTGATCGCCTCGGAGAACTACGCCTCACCGGCGGTGCTGCTGACCATGGGCAGCTGGCTGTCGGACAAGTATGCCGAGGGCACCGTCGGGCACCGGTTCTACGCCGGCTGCCAGAACATCGACACGGTGGAGGCGCTGGCCGCCGAGCACGCCCGAGAGCTGTTCGGGGCCGAGTACGCGTACGCCCAGCCCCACTCCGGCATCGATGCCAACCTGGTGGCCTTCTGGGCGATCCTCGCCCAGCGGATCGAGCAGCCGGCACTGGCCGAGCATGGCGGCGTCAAGACCGTCAACGACCTCACCGAGGAGGAGTGGGAGGATCTGCGGCACAAGTTCGGCAACCAGCGTGCGCTTGGCATGTCGCTGGACG
>JBKPNA010000472.1:0-5944 GCA_046765695.1 Actinomycetota bacterium
GTGTTCGAGCGGACTAAGGGGTGTTCGAGCGTGATGCGGTCGAGCGCGTCAGTCCTCCCACGGCGGGGTGCGGTCCATCTTGCGGTAGTACTTCGCCAGGTGTGACTTCACCCGGTCCACGTCGGACTTCGGAATGTCCACGCCGCCGCGGCCGCCCTGGATCACGTTCCCGGCTGCCATCACACCGCGGGGCACAGCCCTGAGCTCGCCTGAGATCACGTCGGCGACCAGCAGCTTGTACGCGGTGAAGTTGTCCTTGTTGTCCGCGTCGTACCAGACATGGGCGTCCCGGTACTTCTGGTTGGGCTCATCCTCGGCGTCAGCCCACTTTCGAACCCGCTTCTCGGCAGCGTCGCCGTCCCATGACCGATCC
Source organism: Actinomycetota bacterium (assembly GCA_046765695.1). GTDB lineage: Bacteria > Actinomycetota > Actinomycetes > Propionibacteriales > Propionibacteriaceae > Microlunatus. Next base: position 374 of record JBKPNA010000472.1, read on the forward strand.
TCATCGGCCAGCGCGAGATCCTGGAATGACGTTACGGCCATGATCGAGCTCCTCCCTGACTTCCCACACGCTAGTGCCCTCCGGCTAGCGCAACCGGATCGGATCCATCAGCAACAGGCTCGCGTCCAGCAAGCCCAGGTCTGCAGGAAGGTCGGCCAGGCCAGACCAGCGCGCCGTCAGCAGCGCCCGCGGATCCTCGCTGTTCCGCGCCCGGCCCAGCCGGGCCAGCGGGGGGACTCGCAGGGCGGGCAGCAGCGGCGCCTCCTCCGGCAGCCCGGCTCGCGTACGCGCCACCACGACCGCCTCGCGAAGCCCGCCGAGCTGGTCGACCAGTCCATGCTCCATCGCGTCGAGGCCAGTCCAGACCCGGCCTCGGGCCACGGCCTCGATCTCCGCCTGCGACCGGCCTCGGCCCAGAGCCACTTTCTGCACGAAGTCCACGTACACCGCATCGATGGTGCTAGCCAGCCGAGCCCGCTGGTCCTCGGAGAACCCTCGGCGTGGTGAGTACATCAGCGCCCGCTCTCCCTGCTGCACCGTGCCGGTGGTCAGACCCAGCCGCTCCAGCAGCTCCCGGACCACGAACTTGCCGCCGAACACGCCGATCGACCCGGTGATCGTCGCGGGCAGCGCCATGATCACCTCAGCCGGGCAGGCGACGTAGTAGCCGCCCGACGCCGCGACGTCCGACATGGAGACGACGACCGGTTTCCCCGCTTCCCGCAGCCGGACCACCTCCCGCCAGATAACCTCCGAGGCGACCGCCGAGCCACCGGGCGAGTCCACCCGCAACACAACCGCCCGGGCGCTGTCGTCCGTCCGGGCCGCCCGCAGCTGGGCGCCCACCGTGTCGCTGCCGACCTGGCGACCTCCGATCCCCCGCCGGGTCCGTCCGGTGACGATCGCTCCGCGCACCTCGACCAGGGCGACATGCCCCTTCCGGCGTTTGAGCGCTGCGGGACGCCACGCCGGATGCCAGCGGTCGGCGAACAGCAGCTCCGCACCGTCGGCGACGCGCGACCGCAGCGAGGCATAGACCTCATCCCGGTAGCCGAGCCGATCGACCAGCCCGGCGTCCCGCGCCTCAACGGCGGTGTAAGGGCCGGCGTCGACGAGGGCTCGCAGCCGGGAGCTGTCCATCCGGCGGCCGGCCGCAGTCGTCTCAATCGCGTTGGCAAAGACAGACTCGGTCAGCCGGTCCAGGGACTCCCGGTGTGCCGGTGTGAACTCGGTGCGGGAGAACCGGTCAGCAGCGTTCTTGTACTCATAGCGTTGCTCCAGCTGCGGCTCGATCCCGAGCTTGTCCAGGGCGCCGCGCAGGAACGTGGTCTCCACCCCGACGCCGAGCGGCCCGATGCCGCCGCCGGGCTGCAGCCAGATCTCGCCGAACGCGGACGCGAGCTCGTACGCGGTGAGGTTCCCCGATCCGGCCTCGATGGCCTCCGCCCACGCCACGGTGGGCTTGCCGCTCGTGGCGAAGGCCTGGACGCCGCGCCGCAGCTCCTGCATGGTCGCCCAGGGCAGCGCCCCGCCGACCTTGGCGATCAGACCGACGACCCGCCGGTCCTCCCCCGCCTCGTACAGCGACTTCAGCGTCGGCCGGAGCTGCCGGCGGCCGCGGTTGCGCAGCCGAGCCAGCGGGTCATCGGCCTCCGGCGACACGGGGACCTCGGTCAGGTCGATCTCCAGCAGCAGCGGACGGCGCGTCGGCAACGAGGGCACGATGCCAGGCTAGGCCTTCCACAGCTGTGGATGACTTGCCTCCGGGCCAATGTTGCGATTCGATATCGGCAGGAATCGGTTATCAGCAAGGAAAGTTGGGGGAAACCTGCTGGGCGTCGATGCCACTTCCTGTCCGTTCGGGGGTTCAAGACAAGGAGTTTTTTCGATGTCGGTCCCTGACGTCGCCACCCTGCTCAACCTCCGGAGCCTTGCTGCCGCCGAGCCGTCGGCCGTATTCGTGCGGTGGATGCTGCGCATCATCACTGTGATCATCTTCGTGGCCGCCACCGTCATCGGTGTCCAGTTCGCGGCCGCGGCTCCCGAATCCCCCGTCTCCACCAGCGTGTCCCACGGCTAGGGCCATGACCGCCATGACCCCCAAGGTCATGAGCTCACCCGCGATCCGTCGTTGGACGCTCACGCCGAGAATCCTCTTGGCGCTGCTGACTGGCGGCGCTCTGCTCACCTTGATCCTTGCTCTCCCCCAACCTGGCGAACGCATCGTCCTCGGGCCGGCGCTGCTTGCCCACGTGAGCGGCCTGCTGGCCGGTTACGGCGTGGCCGCGATGCTGGTGCTGATGGCGCGGTCACCGGTGATCGAACACGGCATCGGCGCCGATCGGCTGGCCCGCTGGCACTCCAGAGCGGGTCCGTCGATCATCCTGCTGGCCGCCGTGCATGCGCTCGCGGCCGTGTTGGCCTGGGCCCAGGTGAGCGGAACCAGCCCCTTGACGGCCGCCCGTGAGCTAATGGGCTGGCCGGGTCTGCTGGCCGCCGCGTCGGGGCTGGCGCTGCTGATCGGGGTCGGGGCGGTCTCGATCCGCTGGATCCGCCGCCGGCTGGCGTACGAGCACTGGCACCTGGTGCATCTGCTGACCTATCTGGCCGCGGCACTTCCGTTCACCCACCAGCTGGCCGGCCCGAACCTCGCCGGGAATCGGGCCGGGCAGATCGTCTGGAGCTTGCTGTATGTGTACGCGTTCGCCCTGGTCATCCGATACCGGTTGGTGCAGCCGCTGCATCAGTTGTGGCGTCATCGGTTGCGGGTGGAGGAGATCGTTCGTGAGTCCGGCGACGTGGTCAGCATGGTGCTGTCCGGCTCGCACCTGGAAGAGTTGCGGGCCGAAGCCGGACACTTCTTCCGCTGGCGGTTCATGACCCGGTCCACCTGGCTCGCCTCCTACCCGTTCTCGCTGTCCGCACCGCCCACCAACAACCAGCTGCGCATCACCATCAAGGCGCTGGGCCTGGGCACCCGACTGCTCCACAAGCTGCACCCGGGCACCCTGGTCCTCGCCGAGGGCCCGTACGGCGCACTCACCGGAGCGCGGCGCCGCCACCCGCGGGTGCTGCTCATCGCCGGCGGGGTCGGCATCACCCCGATGCGGGTGCTTTTCGAAACCCTCGACCTGCCCGGCGAGGACCTGACGCTGGTGTATCGCGCACGCAGCGAGGAGGCACTGATCTTCCGGGCCGAGCTCGATGAGATCGCGAAGCGGAAAGGGGCCCGGGTGATCTATCTGATCGGCCCGACCGACGACCCGGCCAACCTGCTCAACGCGTACACACTCGGGAAGATGGTCGGCAGGCTCCACGAGCACGACATCTACCTGTGCGCGCCGCCTCGCATGGCGGGCCCGATCCGGCAGTCCCTGCTGCACACGGGACATAGCCGAAGCCAACTGCACGAGGAGCAGTTCACGTTTTGACCCATATTCGTGTATTAGAAATACCTGCCCCTGTATTGGCTGCCAGCCGAATGTCAAGATCGTGAATATGTCCGCAGCACCAGGCCTACGGGGAAAGGAGTGCAGGTGGTCCTAGTGGTCGACGCTGTTAATTCGTCGGGGGTGGGAGCCAGGCGGTCGGGTCTTTGAGGTAGAGCCCGCAGGCGGTGTCGAGGGCTTCTTCGCAGGTGCCGACGGGGTATCCGGTTGGCAGGTAGGAGTCGTCGTAGTCGTCGTGGCTGGCGCGGTAGATCGCGAAGCCCCATTGGTGGGCTGAGCCGCCGTAGCGCAGTCGGCACAGCTTCACCGCTTCGCCGTCGGTCAAGGTGGCGTCGATGTAGGCGAAGTTGGCGCGGTAGCGGGTCGAGATCCGTTCGATCTGGGGCCAGCGCTGCTTGGCGTGGTGGTCCAGACGCTGCCACAGCGAGGTCTGGGTCGACGCCGGAATCTTCGCCATGACGTCCATCTTGACCCAGCCGTCCCCGGAACGATCATCGGATCATCGGCGTGGCGGACCGGTCTGTGCGGCGCTCGGGGTGGACAACAGGAGCATGATCATCTCTTCCCCGTTCGTGATCATCCTGACCGCCGAGGAGCGGCAGGAACTGACTCGTCGGGCTCATGCGGCCCGGCAGCCGCACCGCGACCTGGTCAGGGCCAGCATCATCCTGGCTGCTGCTGCCGGCGACACCAACACCGGCATCGCCGCCGACATCGGTCTGCACGTCGACACGGTCCGCAAGTGGCGCCGCCGGTTCTGCTCTGAGCGACTGGCCGGGCTGGCCGATCGGGCCCGACCGGGCCGGCCCCCGATCTTTACCGCTGTCCAGGTCGCGCAGTTGAAAGCGTTGGCCTGCGAGTTACCCGCCGAAAGCGATGTTCCGTTGGCGAAGTGGAGTTGCCCGGATCTGGCCGCTGAAGCTGCCCGACGCGGTGTCGTCGCGGCGGTCTCGGCGTCATCGGTGCGGCGTTGGCTGGCCGCGGACGCGATCAAACCGTGGCAGCATCGGTCCTGGATCTTTCCCCGCGACCCCGACTTCGCGGTCAAGGCCGGCCGGGTGCTCGACCTGTACGCCCGAACCTTCGACGGTGCCGAACTCGGTGACGACGACTACGTACTGTCCGCCGATGAGAAACCCGCCGTGCAGGCCCGGCAACGGATCCATCCCACCGATCCACCGCGGCCGGGCCACCGCTCGCTTCGGGTCGAATCGGAATACCGCCGACACGGCACCTTGGCCTACCTCGCCGCCTACGACGTCCACCACGCCCGGGTGATCGGGCACTGCGCCCCCACCACCGGGATCGCACCGTTCACCGCCCTGGCCACCAAGGTAATGACCCAACAGCCCTACGCCAGCGCCAGCCGGGTGTTCTGGATCGTCGACAACGGCGCCTCCCACCGCGGCTGGACCGCCGCCGCACGACTATCCGAGCAGTTCCCGAACGCGATCATGGTCCACACCCCGGTGCACGCCTCTTGGTTGAACCAGGTCGAGATCTACTTCTCCGTCGTTCAACGCAAACTCCTCACCCCCGACGACATCCCCAACCTGTCGGCTCTGGCCGAGCGACTGGCCGCGTTCGAGACCCGCTACAACGCCGCCGCGCAACCCTTCGGCTGGCGCTTCAACCGCAAAGACCTCGACCAGCTCCTCGACCGGATCGCCGCCTGACCCCCGACGAACTAACAGGCGCGAGCACTAGCGCCTAGGCTCAGGCCGCATGGATCCGGTGGCCCGCTCGGGTCGAGTTGTGCAGCCGCGGCTACAGCGTGGTTGGTGGTGGCGATCACGTCATTGGCGAGGTTGATCAGTCCACGCCGGGCCGGCTCTGGCAGCGGAATCAACTGGTTGGTCGCGACCTGGCGGGGCGTGGTCCAGCTGACACCCTCGAAACGGGTCTCGCCCTGCTCGATCGCGATCTCCGCCTCACCTTGAGACCTCATGCCGATAGTGCGCGCTGGGCCAGTCAGGCCCGGACGATCCGCCGCGGTGTCGCGGACGACGTAGCCGATGTCGACCGAGGCGACCATGGCGAGATGAAGCGTCTTGACCGCCCTGGAAAGGTCGATGCGGGCAGCGAGCTGTTCGGGTGTGGCCCATCCGGCTTGGTTGGTGGC
>JBKPNA010000473.1:0-8500 GCA_046765695.1 Actinomycetota bacterium
GCTCGCCGCCCACATAACCGGTCGCGCCCGCCACGGCAACTCGGAACACCACGACGCATGACTATGTCATGGTACTCATGAACATGCAAATTCTGACGGCCTCTGCCACCCTTCCCGGTCGTTGTGTCCGTCGTCCTGTCAGCCAGCCGCACGGTCTACCGCGGCAAGTTGCCGGTTGGGCTGGTGCAGCTGGAGCAAGCCGACCAGCACATCTTTCAGCAGCAGCTGCCTTCCCAGGCCGCCACAGTCGAACGGCCGGTACCCGCCGGATCCGATCAGCCGGGCGCAGTCGTGCGCCCGCGCGGCGAGGGTCCGCCCCGCGTACATGTCGAGCCGAGCGCGCTCGTATCGGCTGATCTTCCGCCAGTACCTGGCGGCACGGCCTGCCGTACCAGCGAGCTCTGGATCGGTGACCTTGCCGGTCAGCTCCTCGAGCAGCTGGGCTCGATGCTCGGCGACAGCAGCGCGCGGCAGCTTCGGGTGAGCGGCTACACCGAGGGAGTGCACCCACGCGCGAGGTCCGGTCGAGGTGATGCTGGGAGTGGCGTTGGCTCCGTGCTGCCGATAGTCGATCAGTGGGATGCTGTCCACGATGACGCGGCCGAGTGTCGTGGCGAGGAAGTAGATCCACAGGTCGTGGGACAGCTGGCCGTGGTGCTCGAAGGTGTGAGCTCCGCGCCTGGAGATGTCGAAAACTCCGAGCAGCCGTCGCGGAAACATCATCGTGCAGCCATAGAAGACCGACCAGGGAGGCAGGTGCAGCGGCGCATAGACAGCCTTTTTGGAGATCCCCTGGCTGAAGTGGCCGATGCGCTGGCCACTGCGGTCGATCATCGTGGCGGTGTGCACGAACAGGTCCGCCCCGGTCGAGACGAGCTCGCCGAAGGAGATCGCGATCTTATCCGGATGCCAAATGTCGTCTTGGTCACAGAATGCGATGTAGTCTCCGGTGGCTAGGCAGGCAGCGCTGAGAAAGTTCTCGCCGTAACCAAGACGCTGATGGTTCTGCCGGACGACCACGGGAAAGGGAGCCCGGCGGCGAAATCGGCGGACGATCTCTACGGTGACGTCCGAGGAACCGTCGTCGGAGACAACGAGCTCGTCGGGCAACCTGGTTTGCGCCGCCAGGCTGTCCAGTTGCTCGGAGATGAAGTCAGCGCCGTTGTAGGTCGCCATGACGACACTCACGTTTGTCATCCGGAATGCCTCCACTGGGTGAACATCAAGCGGACGTTCGGTCCGCTCGCGGAATCGGGAGTCTGCTGACGACATCTGTTGTCGCGTTTCACCATCCGTGATCGGACCGACCAGCAGATCGGAACGACCCTCCGCGGCGCATTCGGAACGCTACTCTAACCCAGACCATTCGACCTCGTGTCGTTCCAGACGGCACCATTGCAACGACCCATACTGAGGACCCGACACCCAGTGTCTTTAACCGCCCTGGCCGAGGCGATCGGCACCGGACGATATGAACTGATTTCGACGGATCTTTTCGACACGGTGCTGCTCCGTGACCACACCATCGAAAGCGACAGGCAGGCCATGGCCTGTCGCAGGGTCGCCCCTGGTCTCGGCGTCCAGGCGGCTGCCCTGACACGTCTTCGCTGGTCGCTGCAGCGCAGCGCCTATCGAGCTGTGGCGATCGAACGGCCCAACGGAGAGGCGTCATTGGCCGACCTGTGCACGGTCTCGGCAGCGGCTTTCGGCCTGGACCACAGCGCCGCCTCACTGCTCCGCCAGGCCGAGGTCGAGGTGGAGATCGAGCATCTGCGGCCCAACCGCCCTCTGCTGGACCTGTTGGACCAGGCCAGCCGGTCGGGCTTGCGGGTCATCGCCGTCTCCGACACCTACCTCGGCCGCGGCGACCTGAGACGCATCCTCGACGCCGTCGCCGGCCGCCATTGCATCGCGGAGGTGTACTCCAGCGCGGACCTTGGCCTGACCAAGCATGCGGGCGGAGCCTTTGCCGCAGTTGGCCGACACCAGAATGTCGCTGCCCACCGGATCCTGCATGTCGGCGACAGCCACCGAGCCGACGTCCTGACGGCGCGCTCGGCCTCCTGGAATGCCGTTCATCTACCCCGTGACACCTTGAGCCGATCGCGCAAGACGATCGGCAAGGCACTCGCGCTGCCAGTCAAGATCCGGAGCCAGCAGTGAGGCCCCAGCCCGTCACCTCCCAGTCGTTCGGCCGCGAAGTGCTCGGCCCGATCTTCGCCGAGTTCTGCCTGCGTCTGTGGTCGATCGGTGCGTTGCTCCGCGAGCCGGACCGGGTCGCGCTGCTCTTCTGTGCCCGCGGTGGCCTCCGCATGCACCTGGCGTACGAGACCTTTCTGCGGGCATCCCGGCTGCAGACCTCGCTCGAGTCAGCGCCGTTGATGGTGTCCCGGCTCGCGGCCATCCGGCCGGCTCTGGTGCGCACCGTGCAAGAGCAGCTCGACACACTCGTGCCCGCCGCCGCCGCGACCCTTTCATACGAGTTTCCCCAAGCATCGCTGTCCGAGGTGGCACGGGCCATGTCGGGCGTGGCTCCGCACCCGAAGCTCCGCTGGCAGGCCAGGTTCAGTCCGCAGGGCTTCGCCGAACTGCTGCACGATCCCGACGGGGCGCCGGTCGCGGCGGCGCTGGTCGAGCAGGCAGCCTTGTTCGCCCGGCACGTCCGTGCCACGCTCGACGGCCGGCATCGGGCGGTGCTGGTCGACACCGGTCTCTTCGGTACCACGGCACAGGTGCTGGCCGACGGGTTTCCCGACCTGGAGGTGAGCTCGGCACTCCTTGCACACTCCAACTACCGGCGGAAGGCGGCACCCGGCCGAGCGAAAGTGTTCGGGATCTTGGTCGAGGCCGACGGGTATTCACCGCTCTCGCGGCCGACCGCGATGCTGCGCTACTGGCACTTCATGGAGTCGCTCTTCGAGCCGGCATTGGAGAGCGTCCGGACGTTCACAGATGACCAGGGTGTGGTGCGCTCCAACCTCGAGATGGAGGGCTGGCAGTTGCGGGTTCAACCGACGCCAGGTTCGGCGTACGCAGGGCTGGTCGACTACCTCGAGACGCTTCGGCCGCAGCCGGCGGAGCAGATACTGCTCGACGCCGCCAGCGCGTGGACGTCGTTCCATCGAGCCATCGTGTGGCCGGACCGATCGCACGGGGTCGCGCTGGATGCCGGGCTGCGGTCCTATGACTTCGGCAGCGACGTGACATTCGCCGAAAGACCGTGGCGCGGTTCCATCGCGGCGCTGCGGGGGTCGAGCATGTGGCGGGAAGGTGAAATCGCCCGGTCAGGTTCGCCGTTGCGGCTGCCCCTGCTGCTCGGAATCGAGGCCGCACACAGCGCACGCCAGCTGATCCGTGCAGTTTCCCGCTGGGCGTCGGCCTGATGCGTTTGCGCAGAAATCCCAGTTTTCGCGCACCGTCTCGGCACGCCCGCTCCGGCGATACGATTCCTGCGCAGGACGACGGTGACCTGTGCTGGCGGGGATGGCAAAGAAAGTCGTCATGCCTCGGGGGCCGGCTTTTCTTCGTCATTCCGTCGCAGCCGATCTCGGTCAACTCGAAGGACGCCTTCGCGTGAGAATCATGCATCTGCTCAAACACGGCGTGCGCGGAAACGGGCATGTTCATGTTGCGGTTGACCTCGCTTGCGTGCAGGCCGACGCCGGACATGAGGTCAGTTTTGTGAGCTCCGGCGGCTCTTACGACGAGCTATTGAACGACCACGGCGTCCACGTCGCGACGATTCCCGAATCGGGCGGAATCAGGGCCACCGTCCGGAGTGCGGCCAGCCTGCTGCAGCTCGCCCGCTCGGTTCGCCCGGACATTCTGCACGCGCACATGATGTCCTCGGCGGTACTGGGATTTCCGGTCGGCAAGATCGTCGGCGCACTGCTGATCACGACCATGCACAACTCCTTCGAGAAGCACTCGGTACTGATGCGGCTCGGAAGGGTCGTCGTCGCGGTCAGCGAGGCGGAGCGCTATCTGCTGCTGTCCCGGGGCTATCCGGCCGAGAAGGTGGTGACCGTCCTGAACGGCGCAGACGGGTCGCCCCGGGAGTCCCTGCAGACCGACGACATCGGGCCTCTTGCCAGGCCATGTGTGGTGACGCTGTCTGGACTGCACAAGCGCAAGGCGGTCGGCGACGTGATCGCGGCCTTTGCCCAGGTGCTGCCAGAGTTCCCGGACTGGCACCTCAACATCATCGGCTGGGGAGCGGATCGTGACCGGCTCGAGCAGGTGGTCGCGGGATTGGGCGTCGAACGGTCCGTGCACTTCCTCGGCCCGACCGTCGCGCCCCGGCCTTTGCTGCTCGCGGCGGACATCTTCGCCTCGGCGTCCCTGGCCGACCCTTGCCCACTGGCGGTGGCCGAGGCGCGAGCAGCGGGATGCGCGATCGTGGCCACTGCGGTGGGCGGTGTGCCCGAGATCCTCGATCACGGCAACGCCGGGCAGCTCATCCCGGTGTCCGATCCACCCGCCATGGCCGCCGCCCTGCGCAGCCTGATGGGCGACCCCGAGCTGTTGGCCAGCTGGCAGGTCCGAGCCAGGCTCGGATCCGAATACTTCACCGTGAGCCGAATGGCGCGGGACTATGACCGCGTCTACGAGTCGGTACTGGCTTCCCGGCGGCGGACGAGAGCGCTCGACGCGTCGCGGCCAACGATGCACCAGCGCGAAGGATCGACGGTTCGGTGAGCCTGATCGTCCGAATCCCCTCGTCCCGATCCTCGCGGCGACCCTCCGGGAGTGACGCACCGATGCCGGGCGCCGAGGCGCGTGTTCGCGTCGCCTACTTCGTGCCACCGTCGGCGCACTTCGCCGGAATCGAGCGGGTCGTCCACGAGATCGCCACGGGCCTGATGGAGGCGTACGCCGACGTACTCGACGTTCACGTGCTGTTCGCAACCGACTACAACGAGGATCTGCTGCGCGACACGGTCTACGCCCGACACGTCCTGGGCGTTGATCGGTTGCGTCATCTCGTCAGCTCACTGCGTCAGGCCGTCGCCCGGCATCGGTTCGACATGCTGATCTGTCCACAGGTCGAGGCGTCAGTCGTCGCCTGGATCGCGACGCGGGGCCTGTCGCTGCCGTTCTTCATCCCCCACCTCCATGGCAATCCCAGGGTGGAGGAGCGGCAGGGCACCCGACCAGCGCGGATTGCGTTCCAGCTCTTCCGGCACCTCGTCTCCCGCCGAATCAGCGGCGTCTTGGTGGTCTCACCCTCACTCGGCCGGTACACCGCAAGTGCCGTGGTCAGCCGCACGCCGGTGTACTTCGCCAAGAATCCGGTTCGTGACTTGCCAGGACGCCGGCAAAAGCACCGACCGAAGGGCCAGTTCCGTTTCCTGAACGTCGCGCGGCTCTCCCGACAGAAGGGCCAGGACCTGCTGCTGGAGGCGTTGGCGATGGCCCGGGCCGAGCTTCCGGCCGTCAGTCTGACACTGGTCGGCTCGGGACCCGAGGAGGACAGCTTGCGCCGGCTGAGCCGACAGCTCGGCCTCGATGACATCGTTCGCTTCGCCGGATACAGCTCCGATCCTGCGCGTCACTTCGGCTCCGCCGACTGCTTCGTCCTGCCGTCCCGTTGGGAGGGGTTCGGCCTCGTGCTGGTGGAAGCCCTGCAATTCGGCCTGCCGCTGCTGGCCACGAACTGCGAGTTCGGGCCTGCCGACGTCGTGACCGACCCCAGGATCGGCGAGCTGGTGCCTCCGGAGAACGTTGCTGCGTTGGCCGAGGGGCTCAAACGGGCGGCGGCCCGGCCTGTCGACCCCGGCGCGGAGGCGTTCCGGCGCGCCACTGCAGAGGCCTACCGGCGGACAGAGGTGGCGAGAGTGCACGTCGAGATCCTGAGCGAAATTGCGGCCGCCCGAGGTCGCCGGCCGGATCTCGTGGCCGCCGGGTGAACGCCTCGGACCTCGCCCGATGAGCATGGCCGACGACCGGACGGCGTTCGACGCCGTCGTCCTGGGCGCTGGGATCAGCGGGCTGGTCTCTGCCTCGATCCTGGTCGAGCAGGGGGCCGGCCGGGTGCTCGTCCTCGACGAGTACGCGTGGGTGGGTGGCAATCACATCGACCGCAACCACGGTCCCTACACCTTCGACATGGGCAGCCTGATCTTCCAGGACGACTCTCCGCTGCTGCAGCACTTCCCCGAGCTGCTGCCGCGGTACGTACCGATCTTCCCGACCTGGAGCCGGCTCAACCCGCAGGGAAAGGTGACCGAGTACCCGTTCTCGGTCAAGGACGACCTGCTGGGCGCCGGCGCCGTCGAATGCGCGCGAATCCTGGCGTCAGCCGCGGCGGCCCGGATCCGCCGACGGCGCTTCCGGCACGCACTGGACTTCGGGCAGTACTGGATCGGACCGCGGCTGATGCGCCGCTCCGGGCTGGAAGGCTACCTGGAGCGGTTCTTCGGACGGCCCCCCGACATGATCGACCTCAAGTTCGCGGAGAAGCGCATGCTCTGGATCTCCGAGCACGCCTCGATGGCCAACCTGTGGCGACGCTTCGTCCGACTACCGCGCCAGGCCCCCGGCGGACCGGCCAACCAGCAGCTCGCGCGGCCACGCGAGGGCTTCGGTTACCTCTACCAACCCGCCGTCGAACGACTCGAGGCGAGCGGTGTGACGTTCCGTCTGGGAGCCCAGCTGAACGGCTTGCACCGGACGGGAACGGGCTTCCGGCTGGAGGCCGATGGGCAGAGGTTCGACACCGACCGAGTCATCTCGACGGTTCCGATCGAGCGCGCTCTCCAGCTTTGTGGCATCCCGGGTCATCAGCCGCTGCCAACCGTCACCCTGATCAGCCTGTTCTTCAGCTTCGCCGGGCAGCGCGGCTTTGCCGAGTCGATCCTGTACAACTTCTCCCACCACGGTGCCTGGAAGCGATTGACCGTCTACTCAGACTTCTATGGGCCAGCAGAGGGTCGCGAGTTCTTCGCGGTGGAGGTGATCGGTGACCGGGTCGGGCGCTCTGTCGACCGGGCCGCCGATGACTTCCGTACCCACACCGCGCAGAACCGGCTGTTCATCGGCGACCTCCGGCTGGAGGGCAGCCACGTTCTGACCGAGGCCTATCCCATCTACACGCAGGGCACAGCCGCCCGTGCCGAGCAGGCGATCACAGCACTGCGGGACTTCGGACTGGAGTCCTTCGGACGGCAAGGGGGCTTCCAGTACCAGCCCACGGCGCGCGTCTCCGCCCTCGAGGCTGAGGCGGCTTTGGCCCGGCCACGTCCGACGGGCTGACCAGCCGCTGGGCTGTCGACCGAGTTATCCGATGGGGCACGCGGCATCCGCAACGCGGACGTCATGGTCGCCGGCGAGCACAGTGGTCATTCCGGGTCCGGATCAGCGGAGGGGTAGGCATGCGTTGGCCGGTATGAGCCGTTGCCGGGCTCACCGGGCCACTCCCACTGCAACGGCTGGGCGCTGGTACGCCCCGGCCGAGCGCGGGACCGGGTCGCCCCGCTCCCCTTGACCCTCGCGAGGTCGCTCGAGGAGTCGTCCACGTGGGTGAGCACCAGCCCAAGAGGCTTCACCCGAACATTCGCCAAAGTCAGCAGAGCGGTCGTCAGGTGCTGGGCCTGGGTGCTCCCTGCTGCCACAGTGACCAACGTGGCGCCCACCGCCACCGACACCACGGCGGCGTCGGTGTAGGACAGCAGCGGCGGCGCATGCAGGATGACATGGTCGAAGTGCCGTTCCGTCCATCTGAGCGCGCTGGACATGGCCGGCGTGCTCAGCAGATCCGATGGGCCAGACTGAGCTGTTCCGGACAGCACCACGGAGAGGTAGGGGTGCTCCGTCGGGTGGATCAGATCCTCCAGACGTTCCTGACCCGCCAACACGTCGGACATGCCGGCCGCCGGCGCCAGGCCAAAGATGTCAGCAACCGCCGAACGGCGCAGGTCCAGGTCGACCAAAAGTATGCGCTGCCCGGTCTGAGCCAGCGACCACGCCAGGTTGGCCGGCACCAGCGCTCCGTCGCGGTCGTTGTCCACCGCAGTGATCAACACGCTGCGCCGGTCCTTGGACTCCAGGAAGCTGATGTTGGTCCGCAGCACCCGGAACGCCTCGCCGGCCTCGCTGCTCGGTTTCTCGCGTACGACGAGTCCCCGCCGTTCGCTCCGTCTCAGCCGCGGCACGGCTGCCAGCAACGGAACGTCGGCGAGCTGACGAACCTCTTGCACCCGACGAATCCGGTTGTCCAAGGTCTGGGCGATGATGGTGACGGCGAGCCCAACACAGAGTCCCACGATGAAGCCCCACGCGATGATTCGTTTGATGTTGGGACTTGCGGCTTCGATCGGCTCCTCCGCCTGGCGGATCTGCTGCAGCCGCACCAGGCTGCGGCCCGCCACCGTTCGCTCCAGCCGAGGAATCTCCCGGACCGCGGTGGCACCGACTAGGTTGGCGACGGTCGCCACCCGCGACCTGTTCGTCCCCGACACGCTGATGTCGATCAGAGAGGTCTGCGGCCGCACGGTCACGG
>JBKPNA010000474.1:0-12349 GCA_046765695.1 Actinomycetota bacterium
GGTCTGGGTGAATCGGAACTCGCCGCGCATCTCCGCGTACCCGATGCCTGAGCGGACCTGGCTCGCGGGCAGACCGGTATTGGTCTAGCGCGTCCCCGGAACGCGGCTGTGCAGGTTGGGAGGGGACCGTCCGGGGGACGATCGCCCGCGAGCTGCCAGCGTGGGACCGCAGACCACGGCCGGACTCAACCATCGGGCCAAGAAGGCGCTAAATGCCTTGTCAGAAGGGTTTAGCGGCTGTGTGGCAGGTGTTGGGTTCGAACCAACGTAGGCGATGCCGACGGTTTTACAGACCGCTCCCTTTGGCCACTCGGGCAACCTGCCGTACTGCCCGATCGCTCCGGCAGCGAAGAGACACGATACCAAGCCAGCGCCAGCGCAGACCAACCGTCGTGGTACGCCGAAGCGCGCGCTGATTGGGCAGAATGGCCGGTTGGAAGTGACCGTAGAAGTAAAGGAGTACCCATGGCCGCCGAGAGCTCGTTCGACGTCGTCAGCAAGGTCGACCGCCAGGAGGTCGACAACGCCCTGAACCAGGCCGCCAAGGAGGTTCGGCAGCGGTTCGACTTCAAGAACACCGATGCTTCGATCCGCTGGTCGGGTGAGTCGATCGAGATGGAGGCCAACTCCGAGGAGCGGGTCAAGGCGGTTCTCGACGTCTTCCAGACCAAGCTGGTCAAGCGGGGCGTCAGCCTGAAGGCTCTCGACGCCGGGGATCCACGGTCCTCCGGCAAGCTCTACAAGATCGTCGCCAGCATGCAGCAAGGCATCAGCGCCGAGAACGCCAGGAAGGTCGCCAAGCTGATCCGAGACGAGGGCCCCAAGGGCGTCAAGACCCAGATCCAGGGGGAAGAGCTCCGGGTCAGCAGCAAGAGCAAGAACGACCTGCAGGCGGTCCAGGCGTTGATCAAGGGCCAGGACTACGACTTCGCGGTGCAGTTCACCAACTACCGCTGATGGCACGACGCGAGCCCTCTGTTGCCCACCCCCGCTCACCCCTACGATGACATCGACTTGCCATGCAGGTGCCCCACCCGCCCCACAGTAAGGATCACGCCATGGGTTTCCTGGACAACTTGAAGGACAAGGCCGAAGAGTTCGGGGAGAAGGCCAAAGACGGCTTGGAAGCCACCAAGGACAAGGCGTCGGACCTCGTCGACGACGTCAAGGACCGCTTCGATGGGGACGACGAGACCTCCGAGGAGAAAGTGGAAGCCGCGTCCGACTACTCGCCGGAGTCGGTTGCCGAGGCCTCCCGCGGAGCCGCTGCCGCGGTAGCCGATGCCACCGCGGCCGCCGAGGCATCCGCACCTGACCCCACCGCTGATCGGCTCGATCCGGGCGTCGGGTCGATGGAGACCACCGAGTCGGTCGCCGGCCCTGGCGAGGTCGCCGACGAACCGGTGGCCGCCGCCGCTGATCCACTGGACGGAACCCCCGACCCGTATGTCGCGGCTGAGTCGATGGGATCCCAGGTCGCCTCTGACGACCCACTGGACGGAACGCCGGACGCAGGGTTGGGCGACCTGTCCGGCGAATCGGTGGGAATGACGGCTGCTGCCGCCGACCCGCTGGATGGAACGTCCGACCGCGACGCCCGGTGAGGCGGTGACCGAAAGCCGGCTGCCGGAGGACCCGCTGGACTACGAGGCGCGGGCTCGCGAAGTGCTCGCGCCTCACGTTGACGCCTACTACTCCACCGGCGCCGGCCTTCGGGAGGGGATCGAGGACTGGACGGCGGTGCGCTTCCGCCCACGGGTGCTGACCGATATCGCCTCGGTCGAGACCGGGACGACGGTGCTGGGCACGGCCGTACGGACACCGATTCTCGTTGCGCCCATGGCCCAGCAGCTGGGCGCCCATCCGGAGGGCGAGGCCGCCATGGGTCAGGCCGTAGCGGCGGCCGGATCGTTGCTGGGCGTGTCGACCTTCACCGCCGTCCCGTTCGCGTCCATCGCGGCTACCGGTGCGCCGTGGTGGCTGCAGGTCTATGTGGTACGCGACCATGGCCTGACGGAGCTGGTTGTGCGTCGCGCTGCCGAGCACGGGGCCCGAGCGCTGCTGCTCACGGTGGACATGACCGTGCTGTTGCCGCCGGACGTCAACCCCAGAGAATGGCCCGACGGCGAAGCAAAGAACCGGCACGGCAACCTCACCGCCGAAGAGCTCGCCGCCGCGGGCGTACGCGGGCTGGAGATGGATCCATCGCTCGACGTCTCTGTGATCGAGTGGCTGCGCGAGCTGAGTGGACTGCCGGTGCTGGTGAAGGGCGTGCTGCGGGCAGACGACGCCCGCCGCTGCCTGGCCGCGGGTGCCGCCGGAGTGGTCGTCTCCACTCACGGCGGCCGCCGGCTGGGCCCCTCGATCTCCTCGGCCCGAGCGCTGCCGGAGGTGGTGGCGGCCGTTGGCGGCGACGGCGAGGTCTACGTCGACAGCGGCCTGCGTACGCCGGAGCATGTTGCCGCCGCCCTGGCAATGGGGGCCCGGGCCGTCTTCCTCGGCCGGCCGGCCCTCTGGGCCCTGGCGGCCGAGGGCAGCGCAGGTGTGGAGACCGTACTCACCGGACTGACCGACGGGCTGCGACGCGTAATGGCTCAGCTCGGGGTCGCCAGGCTGCCGGACCTGACCCCGGACTTAATCGCCTGACATCGTGCACGTGCTCTGCGACGCTCGTCCTCGTGACGTCACGCATCAGCCACATCGCCGTCGACTCCTCCAACGCCTACGCGCAGTCCGTCTGGTGGGCCGAGGTGTTGGGCATGGCCGAGGATCCCGAAGACCCGAACGAGCCCGGCCATGAGGAGTGCATGATCTTCAGCGACGACGGCCGAACGCGGGTGCTGTTCATCGAGGTGCCCGACGCCAAGCAGGTCAAGAACCGACTGCACTTCGACCTGCGGCCCGTTGAGCTGACCCGCGACCAGGAGGTCGAGCGGCTGGTCGCGCACGGCGCCACCGTGATCGCGGACCGCCGACGTCCGGACGGCTCCGGCTGGTTCACCCTCGCCGATCCCGAGGGCAACGAGTTCGACGTGCTGCGCAGCGACCTCGAGGTCACGGACCCGTACGCCCATCTGGTGACCAAGACCCTCTAGTGTCCCTGCCCACGCTCCTTCACCCGCGCCAGAACGCGCTCTTGACGTCAAGCCTTGTAGACGTCGCGGCGGTGGCCGATCGCTACAACGACTACGAGGAGCAGGTCATCCTCAACCGTGTATATAATCCGGTAGTCCCCAACCCGCACCCGTAGTGCTGGCCGGCCGGTGAGCGCCCGTGCCCCCGGCGGCCGCGGATCCTCCGCCAGCAACGCGATCGCGCCCTGCACTCGCCGTGCCGTGTCCCGATCCAGTTTGCGCAGCGCCCGTGCCGCTGCCGGCCGTAGCTCGATCCGATAGGTCACACCCAGCCCAAGTCGGCCTTGACCCGATCCCAAGGGATGTTTGGACCTTCCTCGGCCATCGCGGCATCGAATGCGGCGACGTCCTCACTCTCCTCCAGGGCCGCCAAGAGCTCCGCATAGCGCTCAGGACTGACAAGCACAGCCGCCGGGCGCCCGTACCGCTCGAGCACCACCGCCTCGGACTGGGCGGCCTCGATCGCCTCGGCGAGTGCCTCACGTGCCGAGCTCACACTCATGGTCACCACCGATCAATTGTACGACTCTACTGTGGTCTTGTACGACTCCCGCGCCTCGTTGGCACCGATGTGGCCTTGTGCGGAGAAAGGAAGCCAGAATCCGCTGATTCCAGCTTCATTTGTGGCTTTGTGCGGAGATACGTGCGCTCGGCGGGTTCAGGGCGGTGGCGCGGCCATCTCCTCGACCAGAGAGCGGCCGGCCGGGGTCACTGGATCGGCCCACTCCAGGGCATCGAAGGGACACGCCTCGATGCAGATTCCGCAGTACATGCACAGCGACCAGTCGATCGCGAAGCGGTCGAGCACGTGCTCCTTACGCGGCCGCGCGCCGCCGGCGAGGGCCACCGCCAGCTCGGTGTGCGAATCGATGGTGATGCACCAGGTCGGGCACTCGCGGGCGCAGATCATGCAGGACGTGCAGGCCGGCTCAATCAGCCGGATCGAACCATGACCGGTCACGGCCGTCTCCGGCGGCTACGCCCCCCGGCCGCCGAGCCGGCCACGTCCGCCGGCTCCGGGTCGGCGGCCGACGCGTCCCGGTCGCCCCACACCGCTGGGTCAGGTACCCCGGGCGGGACCAGCCGGCGCCGACCAGCTTGCCCCGGGTCACCGCTCTCCCCCGGCTCCTTGCCGCCCGGCCAGGCCACCCCGGTACGCGCCGCCAGCACCTCGTCCTTGCGCAGCGGCGTCCCCACGAAGTCGGGCCCCAGCAGCAGCCGACCCGGCTCGCCGCCCAGGAACTCCACCCCGAACAGCTCCGCCGCCTCCCGCTCGTGCCACGCCGCCCCAGCGAAGATGGAACGGATGCTGGCCAGCCTCGGCTCCGTACGCGGCAGCTCCACGCCGAGCAGTGCCACCTCCCCCGGCCGGTCCAGCCGGCGCAGCGCCAGCACCACCCGCAGCGTGTCGCTGCGGCCGATCTGGTCCTCCGCCCCCAGCCACTCGAAGAACGTGAACCCGTCCTCCCGCGCCTGCTCCACCGCTGCAGTCCACGACTCAGGCGCAACCATCCTCACGTCGGCACCCGTCCCGCCACCGCGTCCAGCGCTGCCCGAAGCGCCTCGGGCGGCGGCGGGCAGCCGGGGACGTAGAGATCGACCTCGACCAGCTGGTCGACTCCCTTGGTGACCGCATAGGAGTCCCAGTACGGACCGCCGGACGATGCGCAGGCCCCGAAGGAGATCACAAGCGGCCGGTCGATCCCGCGCTCGGCGCAGGCGTCGACGATCGCCGCAACCGCGGGAGCCAGCCGGTCGGTCACCGTGCCGGACACCACGACCGCGACCCGCGCCCCCGGGCCCAGGTCCGGCGGCGCCGCCTCAACCCCCACGGCCGCGGCCTCGAACTCCAGCGCGCAGCAGGCGAGGGCGATGTCGACCACAAAGAGCGATCGGTCGCCGTACCAGTCGAGCCAGCGGATCATGGGTCCACGCTAGTCCGCCACGATTCTCGTTTGCTGAATCACACGGGCCCACGAAATCCATCGCCATATGATGGAACAAAGGCAGCGACGGCTGTGGTTGCACTCGTCACCACTCTCGTCCGAGCCCACCCCGACCCAGGCGATCAGGGATAGGTCCGCCGAAGGAAAGGTAGCAGTGAAACAAGTCCACACTCTCGATCGTGTGGTTATCCGCTTCGCCGGCGACTCGGGCGATGGTATGCAGCTCACGGGGGATCGGTTCACCGCCGACTCCGCGGTCTTCGGCAACGACATCTCGACCCTGCCGAACTTCCCGGCCGAGATCCGCGCACCCGCCGGCACGCTGCCCGGCGTCTCCAGCTTCCAGCTGCACTTCGCCAACTACGACATCCTGACCCCCGGCGACCGCCCCGACGTGCTGGTGGCGATGAACCCGGCCGCGCTCAAGGCCAACATCGCCGACCTGCCGCGCGGCGCGGTGATCATCGCCGACACCGCTGACTTCACCAAGCGCAACCTGGCCAAGGTCGGCTACGACTCCGATCCGCTCACCGACGGCTCACTCACCGACTACCAGCTGCACGCACTCGATCTGACGGGGATGACCGTCGAGGCGGTCAAGGCGTACGGGCTGTCCCGCAAGGACGCCGCTCGGGCCAAGAACATGTTCGCGCTCGGCCTGCTCTCCTGGCTCTACCACCGCAACCCCGAGGGAACCCTCAACTTTCTGAGCGCCAAGTTCGCCGGCAAGCCCGACATCCGCGACGCGAACATCACGGCGTTCAAGACCGGGTACGCGTTCGGCGAGACAACCGAGGTCTTCGCCGTTCGATACGAGGTGGCTCCGGCCCCGATGCCGCCCGGCCGCTACCGGCAGATCACCGGGAACCTCGCGCTGGCGTACGGGCTGATCACCGCAGCGCACAAGGCCGGGCTGCCACTGTTCCTCGGCGCATACCCGATCACGCCGGCCTCCGATGTGCTGCACGAGCTGAGCAAGCACAAGCGTTTCGGCGTCACCACGTTCCAGGCGGAGGACGAGATCGCCGGGGTCGGTGCCGCGCTGGGAGCCAGCTTCGCCGGCCACCTGGGTGTGACCACCACCTCCGGTCCCGGAATCTCGCTGAAGTCCGAGACCATCGCACTGGGCGTGATGACCGAGCTGCCACTGGTGGTCTGCGACATCCAGCGCGCCGGGCCGAGCACCGGCATGCCCACCAAGACCGAGCAGGCCGACCTGCTGCAAGTCATGTTCGGCCGCAACGGCGAGGCTCCGGTCCCGGTGCTGGCCCCCAGGTCGCCCGCCGACTGCTTCGACACTGCGATCGAGGCGGTGCGCATCGCGATCAAGTACCGCACTCCGGTGGTGCTGCTGTCCGACGGGTATCTCGCCAACGGCGCGGAGCCCTGGCTGGTGCCGGACCTGGCGGCGATCCTGCCCATCGACCCGCAGTTCGCCAATACACCGAACGCGGTGGACAAGGCCGGCCAACCGGTGTTCCTGCCCTACCTTCGCGACCCGGAGACGCTGGCCCGGCCGTGGGCCATCCCGGGCACTGCTGACCTGCAGCACCGCATCGGCGGCATCGAGAAGGCCAAGGACACCGGCTCCGTCTCCTACGATCCGGCCAACCACGACGAGATGGTGCGCACTCGGGCGGCCAAGGTCGCCGGCATCGTACGGGACATCCCCGACCTGATCGTCGACGACCCGGCGGGCCCGGACGGGCGGCATGCCCGGGTACTCGTGCTGGGCTGGGGCTCGACGTACGGGCCGATGGTCGCGGCCGTACGCCGGGTCCGCAAGACCGGCCGCCAGGTCGCCTATACGCACCTGCGGCACCTGAACCCGTTCCCGGCCAATCTGGGCGCCATCCTCAAGTCCTACCACCGGGTGATCGTCCCCGAGATGAACCTCGGCCAGTTGGCGCTGCTGCTGCGGGGTCAGTATCTGGTAGACGTGCAGAGCTACTCACGGGTCCGTGGGCTGCCCATCTCGCTCAGCGAGCTGGCCCGTGACCTGGATGCCGAGATCGACCAACTGGAAGGAGTATCGGCGTGACTGCCGTGGATGACCGCCCGACCACCGCTGCGGAAGCCAGCTTCCGTGGCCTCGCGGGCGTGCCCCTGGCGCTGGAGCCGCTGACCCGTAAGGACTTCACCAGCGACCAGGAGGTCCGCTGGTGCCCGGGTTGCGGCGACTATGCGGTGCTGGCGGCATTCCAGGGGTTCATGCCGGAGCTGGGCATCCGCAAGGAGAACACGGTCATCATCTCCGGCATCGGGTGCTCGTCCCGGTTCCCCTACTACGTCGACTCCTACGGCATGCACTCCATCCACGGCCGCGCCCCCGCCATCGCCACCGGGGTGGCGACCTCCCGCGAGGACGCTGCCGTCTTTGTGATCACCGGTGACGGTGACGCGTTGTCGATCGGGGGCAACCACCTGATCCACGTGCTGCGGCGCAATCTCAACTTGACCATCCTGCTGTTCAACAACCGGATCTACGGTCTGACCAAGGGTCAGTACTCCCCCACGTCCGAGATCGGCAAGGTGACCAAGTCGACGCCGATGGGGTCGCTGGACAACCCGTTCAACCCTGTGTCCCTTGCGCTGGGCGCCGAGGCCACGTTCGTGGCCCGGACCATCGACTCCGACCGCAAGCACCTGACCAGCGTGCTGAAGGCGGCGGCGGACCATCGCGGCACGTCGTTCGTCGAGATCTACCAGAACTGCCCGATCTTCAACGACGACGCGTTCGCTGCTGTCAAGGACCCGCACACGTCCGCCGATGCGATCATCCCGCTGACCCATGGTCAGCCGATCCGGTTCGGTATCGACGGCCACCTCGGAGTGGTGCGCGACCAGCGGACCGGTGAGTTCCGCGTCGCCGATGTGGCCGAGGTCGGCGAGGCGGCGCTGGTCGTGCACGACGCGCATCTGGCCGACCCGTCGTTCGCGTTCGGGCTGTCCCGGCTGACCGACGCCGGAGTGCTGCACCGGGCCCCGATCGGCATCTTCCGCGACGTCGAGGCGCCGACCTACGACGACCTCGCCCGGGAGCAGATCGAACTGGCCCGCGGTCATGGGGACACCGAGGACGATCTGCAGGCGTTGATCAACGGCCCTGACACCTGGCTGGTGCGCTGATCGACGACCAGCATGCGCGGCGTCGCCGGGGGATCGCGTACGGGTTAGCCGCGTACGCCCTGTGGGGCGCGGTACCCCTCTTCTGGCCACTGGTGTCACAGGCCTCCGCTCTGGAGCTGCTGGCCCATCGGGTGATCTGGTCGCTGGTGATCTGCGTGATCCTGCTGCTCACCGTCGTGCCGCGTGGCTGGTGGGCCCGGACCGGAAACCGGCGCAGCCTGCTGCTGCTCGCCGGGGCCGCGGCCGTCGTCTCGCTGAACTGGGGCACCTACATCTGGGCGGTGAACCATGGCCACGTGGTGGAGACCTCGCTCGGCTACTACATCAACCCGATCCTGTCGATTCTGGTCGGAGTGCTGTTCCTGGGTGAGCGGCTGGCCCCGGTGCAGTGGGTCAGCGTGGGGTTGGCCGGGCTCGCCGTGATCGTGCTGACCGTTGACTACGGGCACCTGCCGTGGATCGCGCTGACTCTGGCCACCAGCTTCGCCACCTACGGGGTGATCAAGAAGCAGGTCAACGGCGGCGCAGTGGAGACGCTGACCGTCGAGTCGGCAGTGCTGACCCCGATCGCCCTCGGCTACCTGATCTTCCTGCAGAGCGCCGGCAGGTCGACCTTCGGTCACCTCGGCTGGTCGCACGACCTGCTGCTGATGGCCACGGGGCTGGTCACCGTGGTGCCGCTGCTGTTCTTCGCCGCTGCCGCGACCCGGCTGCCGCTGAGCACTCTTGGCCTGGTGCAGTACGTCGCCCCGACCCTGCAGTTCCTGCTCGGTGTGCTCTACTTCGGCGAGTCGATGTCGGCGGGCCGCTGGATCGGTTTCGCCCTGGTCTGGCTGGCCCTGGTGATCTTGACCGGGCACGGCCTCCGCCAAGCCCGGCTTGCCCGCCGCACTACGCCCGAACAGGTCCCAGAACCCGTCTGACGGCCGACCGGCTGCCAGCTGACGCCGACTTCTTCCACGCTGCACCCTTTAGCCCGACGCTGCACCCGCTGCAGACGGTGCAACGTCTATCGAAGGGTGCAAGGTGAACTGTGGCGGTCCCAGCGCCGGCGTGTCATCATAGATAGAGAACGCCTCGTTCTCTAATCGCCGGAGGTGATGCCGATGACGGTGTCACCGCGCCTCGCCCGCCGGACGCGCACCCCGGCGCTGCGGGTGCTGCCCGGGCTGATGCTGGCCATGCTGCTGGGTGCGCTGGACCAGACGATCATGGCTCCGGCGCTGCCTGCGGTCGCCGCGGACCTGGGCGGGCTGGACCAGATACCGGTGCTGGTCACCGCCTACCTGGCGTCGGCGACCGTGGTGATGCCCGCGTACGGGAAGCTCGGTGACCGCTTCGGCCGGCCCCGGCTGCTCAGCGTCGCCATCGGAGTCTTCGTGCTCGGCGCGATCCTCTGCGCTTTCGCGCCGACCATGCTCGCCCTGATCGCGGCGAGGATCGTGCAGGGCGCGGGCGGCGGCGGGCTGATGATCGGCGCCCAGGCGGTGCTCGGCGAGGTGGTCAGCCCGCGCGAGCGCGGCCGCTATCTCGGCCTGCTCAGCGGCGTCTACATCCTGGCCGCCGTCGGCGGTCCGCTGGTGGGCGGACTGGTGATCGACCACCTCAGCTGGCGCTGGATCTTCGCGGGCTATCCGCCGCTCGGACTACTGGCCTTTTTGCTGGTACGCCGGACGCCGCGGCTTCCGGTGCCAGCGGCGCGGCCACCCATCGACTACGCAGGCGCGATCTGGTTGGCCACCGCGGTGCTCGCCATCGTGTTGCTGGCCAGCCAGGCCGGGCAGGGGCGTACGCCGGGATGGACGATTCCCGCCCTCGCGGCGCTGGCTCTGACCGCCACGTTGCTCTGGCTGCGGACGGCGCGGCGCGCGGCCGACCCGATCCTGCCGCTGCGACTGTTCGCGAGCCGCAGCTTCGCCATCGCGACCACAGTCAGCTTCTTGATCGGGTTCGCGTTGTTCGGCACCGTCAGCTACCTGCCGGCCTACCTGCAGATCGCCACCGGGGCCTCCTCAACCCTCGCCGGCACGGTGATCACCTGCCTGATGGCCGGCGTGATCACGACTGTGATCATCTCCGGGCTGCTGATCAGCCGCACCGGGAAGTACCGGGTGTTCCCGATCGTCGGCACGGCGCTGGCCACCGTCGGGCTCGCGGTGCTCGGCACGGTGACGCCGGCGACGCCGCTGCCGCTGCTGCTCGGCTATCTGCTGCTCATCGGGTTCGGCGTCGGGCTCACCATGCAGGTGATGATGGTGGTCGCCCAGAACGACGCCGCCCGAGACGACCTGGGCACCACCACGTCGGCCGTCACCTTCCTGCGCCAGATCGGCGCCACGACCGGTGTCGCCGTGGTCGGAGCTTTGATCACCGTGCGTTTTGTTGCGCGGCTGCCGGCCGGTGTGGCTACGCGGCTGCCTGGCGGCACCGCAGGGCTGTCAGCGGAGCGGCTGCGCGCGTTGCCGGACGAGCTCCAGGCGGCGGTCGCTGCCGCGTACGGTTCCGCAGTTCCCCCGGTCTTCGGCTATGTGGCGCCGCTGCTCGGCGTCGCCTTCCTGCTCACCCTGGCCCTGCCCGCACGTTCGCTGCGGGACACCGCGTACGCGGACGAACCCTGACTTCCGACGAAGGACTGATCAGATGGTCGACACCCTCACCCGCCCGGACCGGCAGTTGGTCACTCAGATCAGCGCCGTCCGCCGCGACGACCTGGAGCTCGCCGGAGGCAAGGGCGCCAACCTCGGTGAGCTGGTTTCCGCCGGCTTCCCGGTGCCCGACGGCTTCCTGGTCTGCACGGCGGCGTACGAGGAGTTGGTCGAGCAGGCCGGCCTGGATCCGCTGATCACCGAGGGAATTCCAGGCAGCGACGACGGCGCGCACATCCGGGCCGCGTTCGAGCAGGCCGCCCTGCCGAACGCGGTCGCCGCCGCGATCACGCAGGCGTACACCGACCTCGGCGGCGGGCCGGTGGCCGTCCGGTCCAGCGCGACCGCCGAGGACCTGGCCGGCGCGGCCTTCGCGGGCCAGCAGGACAGCTACCTCAACGTGATCGGCACGGACGCGGTGCTGGATGCGGTACGTCGCTGTTGGGCCTCGCTGTGGACCGATCGGGCGATCGCCTACCGCCGCCGGCAGCAACTCGCCGGTGCCCCGAGGATGGCCGTGGTGGTCCAGCGGATGGTGGACGCCGAAGTCGCCGGGGTGATGTTCACGGCCAACCCCGTCACTGGTGCGCGCGAGGAGATCGTGGTCGACGCCAGCCGCGGACTCGGCGAGGCCGTGGTATCCGGACTCGTCACCCCCGAGCACTACCGCGTGAGCTCGCGGGGGCAGCTGCTGGAGCACACGGTCGCTCGGTCGACGGTCGCCGGAAACGCCCTGCTGCCCCGGCCGGTGCTCACCGAGCTCGCCACGCTCGGCCGGGCCGCCGCGCAGCACTTCGGCCGCCCCCAGGACATCGAGTGGGCGTACGCGGATGGCCGGATCTGGCTGGTACAGGCCCGTCCGATGACGGCGCTGCCGCCACCGCCGCTGAAGCTGAACCGCATCCGGCGCAAGATCGGCCTGCAGCTGATGGACTACATGAGCGTCCGGCCCTACCCGCTGGACATGAGCGGCTGGGTCCGCCCCGGGATCGGGCTGATGGTGGAACGGATGCTGGGCGAGATCCTGGGCCTGAAGGTGAGCCTAAGCCAGACACTGCCGGAACGCGACGGCGTGGTGGAGCGGTTCGTCCCGCCGGCACCGCGTCCCACCCGGGCGACACCGGCGGCAATCGTTGGTCTGGTGCGCCGGGTCCGTCGTTACGATCCGGCAAGCTGGACCGACGACCTGAGATTCCGCCGGTTCGAGGACGGCATGGCCGAGCTCGATGCCCGCGACCCCCGAGACCTCGGCTGGCCGGAGCTGCTGCGCCACTGTCGTCGCACGCTGGAGGTGGCCGACCTGGTCACCGATCTTCGCGTGGACTACCTGCCGGGCACCGCGGTCGCGCTGCTGCGGCTGCGTGCCCTGCTGAGGTTGCTCCGCTCCGCCGACTCCGTCGCCCTGCTCACCGCGGCGGCCACGACCCGCACCGGCGACGCCAACCGGGGCCTGCAGGAGCTGGCCGCCAGGGTACGCGGCGACGCCGCTCTGCGG
>JBKPNA010000475.1:0-4719 GCA_046765695.1 Actinomycetota bacterium
GCCTGATCCTGACCCCGGTGACCCAGCGGCGGGACGAGCATCGAGCGGCACAGGACTTGCACGACTTCGGATTCGACGCGCTCATCATGTTGGGTCCCCATACGCCGAAGCCGCTGCTGACCGGGAAGGTGCCCATCGCGGTGGTCGGCTGGCACGTCGATGACCCGGCCGTCGATGTGGTCCGAACCTCCGACGAGCACGGAATGGCGCTTGCCGTCAACCACCTGGTCGGCCTGGGGCACTGCCGCATCGCCCACATCGACGGGGGCCGCACTGTTATCTCCGCTGCGCGGCGCGACGGGTACCAAAGGGCGATGCGCGAGCACGGGCTGGCCCGGCACATTCGCATCATCCCCGGCGGCCAGAGCCAGATCGAGGGTCAGCGGGCAGCCCGGACGCTGCTGTCCCGACCGGACCTGCCAACGGCGCTGATCGCGTACAACGACGACACGGCGGTGGCCGCGATGGGACTGCTGGCGCAACAAGACATCGAGGTACCCGGTCGCATGTCGGTGGTCGGCTGGGACGACAGTGAGGTGGCCGCGCTGTCTCCTGTTGGCCTGACGACCGTCGCCCAGGACCCGATGGAGATGGCTCGGCTCGCCGTCGAGCGCATCGTCGCCCGGATCGAAGGACGACGCGTCGAGGACCACGAGATCGTCCTGGAGCCGGCACTCAAACTCCGGGCGAGCACCAGAAAGATCTAGCGGTTGACACGGACCCCTGTAACGTTCTAGAACCTAATGTATTGACAAAGTTCGCCCGAGTCTTCTACGGTCTTTCCAACCATTTAGAGCGCTCTAGTGATGTAGGTCACCCAAGGCCGACGTCGATCCCTGCGGGGTGGAGCGCTGCCACGGGGGAGATCCGATGACGTTGGGCATTGCCGTAATCGGAGCGGGGATGGCAGGGCGGGCACACGCGGCCGCCTACCGCGTCGCTCCCACGCTGTACCGGCCGACTCTGCCACCGCTGAGATACATCTCCATCGCCGATGTGAGTCCCGAGCTGGGCTCTCTGGCGGCCGGGCGCTTCGGGTACGAGCGATCGGACACGTCCTGGCGAGCGATCGCCGAGGACCCCGACATCTCCGTGGTCAGCGTCGTGGTCGCCAACTCACTGCACCGGGAGATGGTGGAGGGCCTGATCGCCGCCGGCAAGCACGTGCTCTGCGAGAAGCCGCTCAGCGACACGCTGGACAATGCGCGGGCGATGGCCGACGTCGCGCGCAGCGCCGAGACGAAAGTACGCATCGGCTTCACCTTCCGTCGGGCGCCCGGCGTCGCCGCGCTCCGCGAGCTGGTGACCTCCGGCACAATCGGACGCGTCCTGCACGTCGACGTCCGGTACTGGTGCGACTACGCCTGCGACCCGCAAGGCCCCATCAGCTGGCGGTTCAGGGGTGCGCCCGGAACCGGTGCGCTGGCCGACATCGGCAGCCATGCCGCGTATCTGGCCGAGTTCCTCGCCGGTGACATCGTCGAGGTCAGCGGCGGCCGATTCGCGACGGCCATCGCCGAGCGGCCGGTGCCGCTGGGCACCGTGGTCGGCCACGGTCAGGCGGCCCTGAGCGGCCGGTACGAGCCGGTGGAGAACGACGACTACGCCGCCTTCAGCGCGAGGTTCGCCAACGGCGCAGGTGTCGTCCAGGTCTCCCGGGTGGCTGCCGGCCACCCGAACGGGCTCGTCGTGGAGGTCTTCGGCGACAAAGGTGCCGCAACCTGGGCCCAGGAGCGGTCCGCCGAGCTGGAGCTGATGCTCAACGACGGCCCGACCGCGTATCGCGGATTCCGCCGCGTGATCATCGGCCCGGACCACCCGTACTTCGGCGAGGGCCTGCCGATGGACGCACCGGGTGTGGGCGTCGGCCAGAACGAAGGGTTCTACTACCAGGCTCGCGCCTTCCTGGAGGAGGTGGCCGGAATCGACGAGGCGGAGGCGCTGCCCCGCTGCGCCGACTTCGACGAGGGCGTGCACAACATGGAGGTGCTGGCCGCCGTGACCGAGTCCGCCGCCAAGGGCGGGGCGTCCGTCGAGATCGCCGGCCAGCGTGACCTTGCCGCTCAGGGTGAGGCGGTCGCGCGATGAAGTTCGGGGTCTACAACGCCATCCTGCACGACCGATCCCTGACGGAGGCGATCAAGGTCATCGCCGATCTCGGGCTCACCGGCATCGAGCTCAACTCCGGCGGCTTCCTGCCGCCGGTGCACATTCCCACCTTCGACGACATCCTCAGCTCCGATGCGGCCCGGGACGACTTCCTGGAGATCTTCGACGGCACAGGTGTCGAGATCGCCGGTCTGAACTGCAACGGCAACCCGCTCCACCCGAACCCTGAGATCGGGCCCAAGCACGCCGAGGACGTACGGCGCAGCATCCGGCTCGCGAACCGCCTCGGTCAGCACCGGGTCGTTACCATGTCGGGACTGCCAACCGGTGAGCCGGGAGGCCGGCGGCCCAACTGGATCGTGAACGGCTGGAACTCCGGCGCGCTCGATGTCCTCGACTATCAGTGGACCGTCGCCGAGCAGTTCTGGCGGGAGATCGACCGCGAGGCGGCTGACCTCGACGTCAAGGTCGCCCTCGAGCTGCACCCGCAGAATCTCGTCTTCAACCCGGCCGGAATCCGGGAGCTCGTCGAGCGTACGAACGCCACGAACGTCGGAGTCGAGCTCGACGCGTCCCACCTGTTTTGGCAGTGGATGGATCCGGTGGCGGTCGTCCAGGATCTCGGCCCGCTGGTTTTCCACGCCGCCGCCAAAGATGTGCGGATAAATCCGGCCGCCGCTGTTTATGGTGTTCTGGACAACCGGTTCCGTCGGCTCGGACCGGATGAACCACGCACGAACCTTGGGGGCGATGAGTGGGCGAACGAGTGGCCGAAGGACTCCGCGTGGGACTTCGTGGCGCTCGGCCGTGGACACGATGCCGTCTACTGGTCGACCTGGCTCGCCGCGCTTCATGTGGTGGACCCCGACATGCTGGTCAACATCGAGCACGAGGACGTCAGCCTGGGCCGCATCGAGGGCCTGGAAGAGGCGTCGAAGGTGCTGCTCGACGCCGCACGCCGCGCCGGGCTCAGCGCAGAGCCCGGGTGATCTCTGCTGCGACATCCAACGTCGAACGAACCTCCAGATCGAGTTGTCCAGACACGGGCCTCGACCAAACCGAAAGGAACACTGATGGAACGACCCCGATCGCGGACTCGCATCGCGCTCGCTGCCGCTGCGACCGTGGCGACCCTGGCCCTCGCCGCCTGCAGCGGGGGCGGGGCGCCGGCTACCTCTCAGGCTCCACAGGGTGGTGGCGGCGGTGGCGGTAACTCGGGTTACACGTTCGCCATGATCACCCATGAGACCCCGGGCGACACCTTTTGGGATCGCATCAAGGCCGGGGCCAACCAGGCGGCCACGGACACCGGTTCCAAGCTGAATTACTCCGCCGATCCCGACGCCACCAAGCAGGCGCAGCTTATCCAGAGCGCGATCGACTCCAAGGTCGATGGCATCGCGACGACGCTGGTCACCCCGGACGCCCTGATCCCGACGGTGAAGAAGGCCATCGACGCGGGCATCCCGGTCGACACCTTCAACTCCGGCTCCGGCTTCTACAAGCAGGCCGGATCGATCGCCCATTTCTCCTCCGACGAGAAGCTGGCCGGCCAGCAAGCCGGTGAGAAGGCCAAGGCCGCCGGCGCGAAGAAGATCCTCTGTACGATCCAGCAGTCTGGCTCGGTGGCGCTGGAGGATCGCTGTGCGGGCGTCAAGCAGGCGTTCCCCAGCACCGAGAACCTGCAGGTGAACGGCGCTGACGACTCTGCGGTCACCTCGGCGATCCAAGCCAAGTTGAGCGAGGACAAGTCCATCGACTGGGTGATCACCCTCGGCGCGCCGCAGGCCCTGGACACCATCAAGGCCAAGGACGGTTCCGGCAGCACGGCCAAGATCGGCACCTTCGACATCAACGTCGACGCCGCCCAGGCCGTGCAGGACGGCAAGATCGAGTTCATGATCGACCAGCAGCCCTACCTGCAGGGCTACCTGGCCGTCACCCAGCTGTACCTCTACAAGAAGAACGGCAACATCATGGGCGGTGGTCAGGTCTCGCTGACCGGTCCGTCGTTCGTGGACAAGACCAACATCGACACCGTTCTGCCCTTCGTGAAGAGCAACACCCGCTAGTCCATTCCCCGCACCGAGGGCGAGCGGTTCCACGAGCTGCTCGACCTCGGCGCCCAGGCCCTAGAACGGAGCCGCAAACATGAGTCAAACTGTCAAGACCGCCCCGTCGACTGCACCGTCGGAGGCATCGAACCGCGTCAAGCTCGGGCTGTCCAACCGGCTGCTCGCCCGCCCTGAGATCGGTGCCCTCGTGGCAGCGATCGTGATTTTCATCTTCTTCCTGATCGTGGCGCCGGCGTTCCGGTCGCTACCCTCGTTCTTCACCGTGTTGTACACGGCCTCCACCATCGGCATCGTCTCGGTGGGAGTAGGCATGCTGATGATCGGCGGGGAGTTCGATCTGTCCGCAGGCGTGCTGGTGTTCTCGGCCGGTCTGCTCAACGGCATGTTCTGCTACCAGCTCGGCATCAACCTGTGGGTCGGCGCCATCCTGTCATTGGTATTCTGCCTGGCCGTCGGGTTCCTCAACGGCTACCTGGTGATGCGAACAGGCATACCATCGTTCCTGATCACCCTCGGCACCTTCTTCGTGCTCCAG
>JBKPNA010000476.1:0-6022 GCA_046765695.1 Actinomycetota bacterium
GGCCTGTGACCCCAGCGCGGCCGGGCGGGTGTCCGCAGCGCGGGCACGGGCGACGCTCGGCCGGCCAGAGACCAAGGAGCAGGCCTGGCGCTGGCTGATGCAGGCGTCGCAGCTCAGCGCGTACGAGGTCTACGCGTTCGCCGAGGGCTTCTTCGTCGCCGAGCAGGCGGAGCTGACGGAGGAGTACGTGGGCCGCTACTTCACCGAGATTGTCGCAACGGCCAGCTTCCGCAGCGGCTGGGCCCTCGGCGAGGTGGCCGGCAAGGCCTACCCGTGGACGGCTGCCAGCCCCGAGACGGTGCAGATCGCGGAGTCAGCGCTGGCCGGCAACCCGCCGGGCCCGGTACGGCGCGCCCTGCTGGACGGCACCGATCGGCTGCGGCGGGCGGTTCGTTCACTGCAGCGCTTCGGCTGACTCATTCAGGGCACGCCTGGAAGCTGGGCAGGACCGGGACGACTGCGAACGCCCGCCGCTTGCCGCGATACGTCCAGATGCCGCCGGGATTCTGCCGCGCCGCCGCGTACGCCTGCTTGGCCGCCCTGCCGGTCAGCTCCCCACAGGCCAGCCGGACCGAGCCGGGAGTCACGCGCTTCAGGAAGCTGCTCGGGTCGGGGCCCGGCCACCTCGCTCCCGGGGCGTTGCCGGCGCCATCCAGCGCGAACTCGGTCACTTGTACGCGGTCGGGGGAATAGGGCAGCCGTTCGCTGTCCCCCGGCAGCGTGGCCGCCTGGTTGATCACGTCCCCCAGATCGCGGCGGGCGCGGCGTTGGGCGGGTGTGAGATCGTCGTCGAAGCCCCTGCCGAAGGCGTAGACCGAGATCCGGTGGAGGCTGCCGGCTCCGTGGAACTGCACCGTGGTCGACGGCATGTCGGTCACCGCCGGATCGCCGAAGTCAGTATCAGTGGTGATCAGGTTCCGCGCCTCGGTCTCGGCAGCGAAGCTGGCCACAGCTTGGAACCCCACGCGACTGAGGACATACGCGGCGGGCACGTCGGGCGGCTGCTCGCCGTCGGCGTACTGGATCACCCGGCCGTCGCCGTACACCGCCAAGGACGGGGTGATCAGGGCTTGGTGGAAGTAGGGCGTGAAGCCGCCCACACCGCCCTGCACCATGAAGACGAGTCGGCCACTCGGCAGGGGGCTGGTGGAGGGGGACGGGCTGGTGGAGGGGGACGAGCTGGGCGAGGCCGACCCGCTCCCGGTCGGCGGCCAGACCCCGCAGCCGGCGAGGCCCAGGAACACGAGTAGCACCGCCAACCGGCGAACCCAGACCGCATCCTGCAAGGTGATCATCTTCGGGCGTCACCGTACCCGCCGCGCAGGCTTCTTGGGGCTCGAACACCCTTTTGGCCGCTCGAACACCCCCTGCAGCCTGTGTTCGGGCGGAGGGAACGGTGTTCGAGCAGCGACGCGAGAGCTAGATCCGGCGCCAAGCCTCCGACAGCACGTGGCGCAGGATCTGCTCCATCTCATCGAACTCAGCCTGACCGCAAATCAGCGGCGGGGCCACCTGCACCACCGGGTCGCCCCGGTCATCGGCCCGGCAATAGAGGCCGTTCTCGAACAGCGCGCCTGACACGTACCCGCGCAGAACCCGCTCCGACTCGGCTGCGTCGAAGGTCTCCTTGGTGTTCTTGTCCTTGACCAGCTCGATGCCGTAGAAGTACCCGCCGCCCCGGACGTTGCCCACGATCGGAAGGTCGTAGAGCCTCTCCAGCGTCTGCCGGAACGCGTTCTCGTTCCGGAGCACATGGCCGAAGAGATCCTCCCGATCGAAGATGTCCAGATTGGCCAGGCCGACCGCGCACGAGACCGGATGACCGCCGAAGGTGTAGCCGTGCGGGAAGACCACCGAGCCGCGACCGAACGGCTCATAGACCCGATCGGAGATGATCGCCGCACCCAACGGTGAGTAGCCCGAGGTCAGGCCCTTGGCGCTCGTGATGATGTCCGGCTGGTAGCCGTACTTGAGTGCCCCGTACATGGTGCCGAGCCGACCGTACGCGCAGATCACCTCGTCGGAGACCAGCAGGACGTCGTAGCTGTCGCAGATCTCCCGCAACCGCTCGAAGTAGCCGGGCGGCGGCGGGAAGCAACCGCCGGCGTTCTGCACCGGCTCGACGAAGACCGCGGCCACCGAGTCGGGACCCTCGTCCAGAATGGCCTCCTCGACCCGGTTGGCCGCCCAGAGACCGAACCGCTTCTCGTCGTCGGCGTACGCCTCGGGGGCCCGGTAGAAATTGGTGTTGGGGACCCGGTACGACCCGGGCAGCAATGGCTCGAAGGGAACCTTGAAGCCGGGCACGCCGGTGATCGACAACGCCCCTTGGGTCGTTCCGTGGTACGCGATGGCCCGGGAGATGACCTTGGTCTTGCCCGGCTTACCGATCAGCTTGAAGTACTGCTTGGCCACCTTCCAGGCCGTCTCCACAGACTCCCCGCCGCCGGAGGAGAAGAAGACCTTGTTGAGATCGCCGGGAGCCGCCGCCGCCAGCCGATCGGCCAGCTCGATCGCCGTCGGATGGGCGTAGGACCAGATCGGAAAGAAGGCCAGCTTGCGGGCCTGGGCCGCCGCGACGTCGGCCAGCTCCTCGCGGCCGTGGCCGACCTGCACGACGAACAGCCCGGACAGGGCATCGAGGTACTTCTTGCCGTGGACGTCCCAGACGTAGGCGCCTTCGCCTCGTTCGATGATCGGCACCGGGTGATCGTCGTACGCCGACATCCGGGTGAAGTGCAGCCACAGATGCTCGGTGGCCGACCCGGTCTCGGCCGAAGTGGTGGTCATTCCCCTGCTCCCCCCTTGTCTTGGTCACCGCGTTCCCCAGTGATAGGTCTGCTTGGCGAGTTTGAGATAGACGAAGGACTCCGTGGCACGGACGCCGGGGATGGTGCGGATTCGAGAGTTCATCAGCTCGAGCAGGTGATTGTCGTCGGTGCAGACCACCTCGACCAGGAGGTCGAACGAACCCGCGGTGATCACCAGATAGTCGACCTCATCCAGCGCCTGCAGCGCATCGACGATCGGTTGCAGGTTGCCCTCGGTCTTGATCCCGATCATGGCCTGTCGGCTGAACCCCAGCTGCAGCGGGTTGGTCACGGCGACGATCTGCATCACGCCGGCGTCGATCAACCGGGCCACCCGCTGCCGGACCGCTGCTTCGGACAGCCCGACACTGCCAGCGATCCGGGCGTACGCCCGCCGCCCGTCGGCCTGCAACTGCTCGATGATCGCCTTGGAGATCGAGTCAAGTCCGACCACGCTGCGCTCACCCGTCTCACGCCGGGTGAGCACGGTGTCCTCGACGATCGCGTCGAAGTCCTCTGGCTCCTCGGCCGCGGACGGTGTAGGGCTCAATGTCACCCGATCATGATCGCAAACCGACCAGGCATGTGCAAGGGAATCGGTAGGTCCTGAGTCGATACAGTGCTGAATCTGATTGTCTAAGGCCACAAAACTGCGATAAGCGTGGCAAGGAGGTAATCAGCCCGTGACCGCCGAGCTGCTGCTGCGGCGCGCATGGCCACCCTGCTCCGAAAGGGCTGAACCGGGTCCGGCCGGCTTGCGAAGCGCTCGACCAGGCAGCGCCCGGTTGCGGGGTGCTGCACCCTCAGGCCACGGCGAGGTCACAATCATGTTGCGTGTCGGCACCCGGCAACTGGCAAGACTTGCGGTTACTGGCAGGGTGGCCTAGAACTGTTTCATCCCATACCGGGCGGCGTCAGCGCCCGACCTGAAGCGCTTTTGGGCGCAGATTTTTGGAGGAGGACATCCATGCGCGTAAAAACTCGCGCAATTGCGGCGGCTGCGGGGACATCTTTAGCGCTGCTCGCTGCGTGTGGCGGCGGCGGTAACAGCAACCCTCAGCCCGGCGCCAGCGGTAGTGTCGCCGGGCAGGCCGGCGGTGAAATCATCATGCGTGGTTGTACGCCGCAGAAGGCCCTGCTGCCGGCGTCCACCAGTGAGACCTGTGGTGGCAACATCCTCGATGCTGTTGCCGCCAAGCTCGTGCACTACAACTCCGACAACGCGGCACCGGAGAACGACATCGCCGAGAGCATCGAGTCCAAGGACAACCAGAACTTCACGATCAAGATCAAGCCGTACAAGTTCTCCGACGGCACCGACGTGAAGGCCAAGAACTTCGTCGATGCGTGGAACTACGCGGCGTACGGGCCGAATGCCCAGGACGCCTCCTACTTCTTCACACCCGTGGCGGGCTACGGCGACCTGCAGTGCGGCGTCACCTCGGCAGGCGAGCCGGACTGCAAGGGCCAGGCCCCGAAGGCCAAGGCGATGACAGGCCTGAAGGTCGTCGACGACAAGACCTTCACGATCAAGACCACCGAGAAGGTCTCCAACCTGCCGGTGCGGCTGGGCTACAGCGCGTTCTCCCCGCTGCCCGACTCCTTCTTCAACGGCGGCGAAAAGGCGCAGGAGAAGATGCCGGTTGGCGCCGGTCCCTTCATGGTGACCAGCAACAGCGCCACTGAAGTCATCATGGAGAAGAACCCCAACTACTCCGGTTCCTACAAGCCGAGCATCGACAAGGTCATCTACCGGATCTACAACTCCGATGCCGCGGCGTACACCGACGTGCAGGCCAACAACCTGGACTTCACCGACATCATCCCGTCGGACCGCCTGGTCGACGACCTGTACAAGACCGAGCTGGAGGGCCGCAACGCGAGCCGGGAGACCGGGGTGTTCCAGTCGATCACCTTCTCTCCGGTGGACGAGCAGTTCAAGAACAACCCTGAGCTGCGCAAGTCCATCTCGATGGCGCTGGACCGGGGTCTGGTCACCAAGCAGATCTTCAACAACACCCGGACTCCTGCTACGGGCTGGGTCTCTCCGGTGGTCGACGGCTACAAGCCAGGTGCCTGTGGCGAGGACTGCAACTTCGACCCGGCCAAGGCCAAGCAGATGTTCGAGGCGGCCGGTGGTTACAAGGGCACGCTGACCCTCACCTACAACGCCGATGGCGGCCACAAGGAGTGGACCGAGGCGGCCTGCAACTCGATCGGGCAGTCGCTCGGTATCGAGTGCGTGGCGCGCAGCGTCCCCGACTTCGCCACGTTGCAGAACCAGCTCGACGCGCGCGAGTTGAAGGGGATGTTCCGGACCGGCTGGCAGATGGACTACCCGTCGATCGAGAACTTCCTCGCTCCGCTGTACGGCAAGGGTGCGGACTCGAACTACTCCGAGTACAACAACCCGGCGTTCGACAAGAAGCTCGCCGAGGCAGCCGCGGCGCCGACCACCGAGCAGGCGAACACCTTGTACCAGG
This sequence comes from Actinomycetota bacterium, assembly GCA_046765695.1. Classification (GTDB taxonomy): domain Bacteria; phylum Actinomycetota; class Actinomycetes; order Propionibacteriales; family Propionibacteriaceae; genus Microlunatus. The sequence continues at coordinate 5,294 of JBKPNA010000476.1, forward strand.
AGGCGGAGTCCATCCTGGCCAAGGACTTCCCGGTGATGCCCCTGTGGTACGTCTCAACCCAGGTCGGGTGGTCGGACAAGGTCACCGACGTCAAAGTGACGCCGTTCGGCACCCTGGACCTGAGCGCGATCAAGCGCAAGTAACCACGTTGACATGCAGCGGCAGGGGGCCGGACAGAGGTCCGGTCCCCTGCTGGCCATTTCGGGGTTGGGCCGTACGAATGTGGGGCTCAGCCATTCGGTAGCAGCGCCAATGAGCAAGCGATAGGTTGGCCGCAACGCTGCTTCTCGGCTCGTTCGGGCTTGGCGGAGAAGGAGGGAGAGATGGGCTCCTACATAGTCCGGCGTCTGCTCCAGATGATCCCGGTCATCTTGGGCTCGACGTTCCTGATCTACGTGATCGTGTTCTCCCTCGGTGATCCGGCCAAGGGCCGCTGCGGTGAGCGGCCGTGCTCCCCGGAGTACATCGCCGCGTTCAACGAGGAGTACAACCTGGACAAGCCGCTGTTGGTCCAGTACGGCCTCTACATGGGCAAGGTGCTTCGAGGTGACCTGGGCACCAACTTCTACGGCAACGAGGTGAGCGAGGAGCTGGCGGCGCGGTTCCCCACCACAATCAAGCTGGCTCTGATCGCCGTGGCCTTCGAGATCATCGTAGGGATCAGCGCGGGGGTGCTGGCCGGCATCCGCAAGGGCAGATTCGTCGACCACTTGGTACTCGTCAGCACCC
>JBKPNA010000477.1:0-2811 GCA_046765695.1 Actinomycetota bacterium
GTGCGGGGTACGCCGTGGGGGCACAACCCATCCGTTGAGAGGAACGCTCATGGCACTGAAAAACTTCCCTTCCCGCGCACTGCACGATGTTGGACTGAGCGCCTGGTTCGGCGGCACGCTGGCGAATGCGGTCAGCCTAAACCGTGCGGCGGGGGCCACCGACCGCTACAGCGAGGCCGGCCGGGTCGCCAACACGGGCTGGAACCTGTGGACCCCGGTCAACGCAGCCGCCATCGGCATGCACCTCGTCGGGGCGGTGGGCCTCACAAAGGGCAACATGGGCCGGCTGGTGACGCAGAAAGGCGTTCTCGGCATGTCTGTGCTCAAGGCGGCGCTGACCGCCGCGGCACTGGGCGTGACGGCGTACAGCCGGGTGCTGGGCCGGCGAGTGTCCGAGCAGCAGGACGTTCCGATCGAGTCGGGCACAGAGCCCACCGAGACCACCCCGCCCGACGTGGCCAGAGCGCAACAGCAGCTGAAGCTGCTGCAGTGGGCCGTCCCCGCCCTCACCGGTGCGATGATCGTGGTCACCGCGTACGCCGGGGAGCAGCAGCGGCCGAGCGCGGTGAAGGCCGGCGTGCTGCAGCGGCTGAATCCGCTGAGCTGAGACCGTGCCCCACTGCGGTCTGCACTAAGTAACTGTCGGCAGACGACAGCGATTCGGCCCTGGTGCCTGTCGTGAGCCGACAGTTAGTGAGCGGGTGTGCCCTCAGGCGGCGAAAACCTCCCGGAGCGTACGGGACCAGGCCTCGCGCAGCTCGGCCAGCGGAAGCGTGAACTGGCCCGCGACCTCCAGTACGGCTTCCTCGGCCTCGTCGACCGTGCCGAGCCGCTGGGTAGGAACCCCGGTCGTCCGGCACAGTGACAGCAGGTCGTCCTCTGCGTCGGGCTTGACAGACACGAGCACCCGCCCACTGCTCTCGGAGAACAGCGTGACGAACGGGTCGAGGTCTTCCGGCAGGGCGACCTCCGCCCCGTAGCCGTACCGCAGGCAGGACTCGACCAGCGCCTGGGCCAGTCCCCCGTCGGACAGGTCGTGTGCGCTGCTCAGCACGCCGCGCCGGCTGCCCCGGACCAGCACCTCGGCCAGCCGCTTCTCGGCCTCGAAGTCAACGGTCGGTGGCTGGCCGCCGAGATGATCGTGCACCGTGTCGGCCCAGGCCGAACCGGCCAGCTCGTCCCGTGTCTCCCCCAGGAGATACACCAGATCGCCCGGACTCCGGAACCCGACCGGAGTACGCCGGGTCACATCCTCGATCACCCCCAGCACACCGACGATGGGAGTCGGCAGGATCGCCACGTCGCCGGTCTGGTTGTAGAAGCTGACGTTGCCTCCGGTGACCGGGATGCCCAGCGCCCGGCAGCCGTCCACCAGACCGCGCACCGCCTCACTGAACTGCCACATGATCGCCGGGTCCTCGGGCGAGCCGAAGTTGAGGCAGTCGGTGATGGCCAGCGGTTCCGCCCCGCTGACGGCGACATTCCGGTACGCCTCGGCGAGGGCCAGCTGCGCGCCGGCGTACGGATCGAGCAGGCAGAACCGCCCGTTGCCGTCGGTAGCCAGCGCGATACCGAGGCTGGTGTCCTCGTCGATCCGCAGCATCCCCGCGTCCTCCGGCTGGGCCAGCACGGAGTTGCCGCGGACGTAGCGGTCGTACTGGTCGGTCACCCAGGACTTGTCGCACAGGTTGGGCGCCGCGACCATCCGCAGCAGGGTCTTCGACAGCTCGTCCCCGGTGGTCGGCCGGGCAAGCGTCTCCACGCCGTCGGCCTGCACCCGGTCCTGCCACTCGGGGCGCTCGTACGGCCGCTGATAGACCGGGCCCTCGTGCGCGACCGTACGCGGGGGCACGTCGACGATCCGCTCACCGCGCCAGTTGATCTTGAGGCGGTCATCGGCGGTGACGTCGCCGATCACGGTGGCCTGTACGTCCCACTTGCGGCAGATGGCCAGGAACTGCTCGACGTGCCGCGGCTCCACCACGGCCATCATCCGTTCCTGGGACTCGCTCATCAGGATCTCTTCGGGACTCAGGGTGGGGTCCCGGAGCGGCACCTGGTCCAGCTCGATGAACATCCCGCCGTCGCCAGCGCTGGCCAGCTCCGAGGTGGCGCAGGACAGGCCGGCGCCACCGAGGTCCTGGATCCCGGTGACCAGTCCTGCGGCGAACAGCTCGAGCGTGCACTCGATCAGCAGCTTCTCCATGAAGGGGTCGCCCACCTGCACGCTGGGTCGCTTGCTGGGCTTCTCGGACTCGAAGGTCTCGCTCGCTAGCACGCTGACCCCACCGATTCCGTCGCCGCCCGTGGCTGCCCCGTACAGGATCACCCGGTTGCCCACCCCACGAGCCCGGGCCAGGTGCAGGTCCTGGTGCCGCAGCACGCCGACGCAGAGCGCGTTGACCAGCGGGTTGCCCAGGTAGCTACGGTCGAAGACCACCTCGCCGCCGATGTTGGGCAGCCCGAGGCAGTTGCCGTAGCCGCCGATCCCGGCCACCACGCCAGGCAGCACCCGGGCGGTGTCCGCCTCCTCCAGCGGGCCGAACCGGAGCGGGTCCATCACCCCGATCGGACGGGCACCCATCGCGAGGATGTCCCGGACGATGCCACCGACCCCGGTGGCCGCACCCTGGTAGGGCTCCACGTAGCTCGGGTGGTTGTGGGACTCGATCTTGAATGTCACCGCATAGCCCTGGCCGATGTCCACCACGCCCGCGTTCTCGCCGATCCCGGCCAGCAGCTTGCCGATCGGGGTTTCCGACGGAAGGTCGCCGAACGCCCGCAGGTGCACCTTGGAGGACTTGTACGAGC
>JBKPNA010000478.1:0-12786 GCA_046765695.1 Actinomycetota bacterium
TCCCGGAAGCACAGGAGGCGCTCCGCGACGCCGACGAGCGCAGCCGCGCATGGATCGCGATGCTCGGCAAGGCCTTCCCGATCGAGCTCCGCTTCCCGGAAGAGCTGCCGCGCGTGGCCACGGTGCGGGGCGAGAAGCGCGAGCCGCACCAGCGGGTGTGGCTGCGCTCGTCGCAACCGCTGCCCGACGACCCGCTCCTGCACGTCTGCGCGGCGACCTACGCCTCGGACCTGCTGCTCCTCTCGTCCGCCCTACCGCCGCACGGCGTCGTCCTCGGCGATCCCGGCGTCCAGCTGGCCAGCCTGGACCACGCCGTGTGGTTCCACGCCCCGTTCCGCGCCGACGACTGGCTGTTCTACGACCAGGAGGGGTCGTGGGCGGGTAACGCCCGGGCGCTGTGCCGGGGGTCCCTGTTCGACCGGCACGGCACACTGATCGCCAGCGTCGTCCAGGAGGGTCTGGTGCGGGTGCGTCGACCAGGCGTGACGACGAACTAGTCTCATCCCTCGTGGCGTCCCCGGATCCCTCCGAACGGGCACGCATCATGGACGCCGCCTCCCGGCTGCTCTCGACCGGCCGCGGCCTCTCCGTCACCGATGTCCTGGAGGGCGCCGGACTTTCCACGCGGGCGTTCTACCGCCACTTCGAGTCCAAGGACGCGCTGATGCTGGCGCTCTTCCGCCGGGACAGCGAGCGCGTGAACGCACAACTGGAGGCCGCCGTCGCCGCGGCCGCCACACCGCGGGAAGCGCTGGTCGGCTTCATCGAGGGAACCCTGCGCCTGCTCGATGACCCGCGCCGCAGGCACCGTGTCGCGGTGTTCGGCAGCGAGGACATCACGCGGGCACGGGGGATCGTCGCCGAGCGGCAGCGGATCCAGCAGTCCCAGATCGCGACACTGACCCGGATCATCGCCGCCGGCCTCGCGGATGGGTCGTTCCCCATGGCCGTGCTCCCCGGCGACGCGCGCGCGATCCAGGCGGCCTGCAGCAAGGCGCTCGACGACCAGATCACCCAGGTGGCGCCCCTGTCTGCCGAGCAGGCCGCGGCCGAGATCTCCGACTTCGCCCTGCGTGCGCTGGCAGCCGGCCCGGCCGCCGGACGGATGTGACCCGGGTCTCTCCCCCCAGAAGGTTGACAGCGAGCCATTCAGGGTCCTCTACTGAGAACGCAGTTTTCAGCGGTCCAGGATCGAGGTGCCCATGCCGACGGTGGCGCTCGGCCCTCTCCACCCGCGGCACGGCACCCACGAGCCGACCTCCGGGACGCCGGAGCGCACACCCGGCTCCGTGCGACGGACCGCCACCACAGACATGCTGCGGCCGGACGGGCTATCCGGGCCGCTGGTGCTGCTCGGGCGCGCCCGCGACCTGGTCACCGGCCCGGACGGCGACGGCCGGGTGGTCGCCGAGGCGTCGACCCGGGTCCGCATCGACTTCACCGGCGGCCGGACGGTCGAGGAGATCTCCTCCGATCCCCCGCGCCCGGCGCTCGATGCGCTGGTCGGGGTCCGGGCCTCCTCCGGCTTCCGGAGCGCGGCCCTGACCGCAGATCCGGCGCTGCGGGACGAGGACGGCCTGCTGAACCTCCTCGTGGACGACATCCCGGTCGCCACCCTGGTGTCGGGGCACGCGTGGGGAGCAGGCACTCCGGCCGAGCGGCGCCTCCCGCTGGTGAGCATGCGTTCCCACCTGGTACCGGACCAGTGCGCGGGATTCGCCTCCGACGCGACGATCATGACCGAGGTCGGCCGCACCGGGCTGCCACCGCTGGTGACCGGCCCGGTTGCCCTTCCCCTCGTGCACGACGACCCGCTGGGCTGGCACGCCACAGACCCCCTGCCGCCGCACGGCATGCGCCGCTCCCGCCGGCTCGACGTCCGGCCGGGAACGCCGACCGTCGTGGACGTCCTCTTCCGCGACTCCTACGTCCGGCCTGACGGGCTGGAAACCGTGATCCACGAGTACACCGTCGCGATGACCGTCGACCCTGCCGCCGGCGTGGTCCTGGCCTGTGAGGCGACGCCGCGGGTGCTGCCCTGGCTGGAGTGCCCGGCCGCCGCGCTGTCGGCCCGGCGCCTGGCCGGTCAGCCGCTGGCCGGCCTGCGGCGGCACGTGCGAGAGACCTTCGGGGGCACCTCGACGTGCACCCACCTCAACGACACCCTCCGCTCGCTGGAGGACGTCCCGACGCTGCTGTCGCTCGTCGCCGGTTGACCCCGCCGCGGGGCTCGCGGCTGATCCCTGGGAGGAGACCACAGTGCTGTGTTCCGCTGAGATCGCTCAGGGAGGTCGGACGTGACGACCGCTCCGGACGTGGCCGTCGTCGGCGTCGGCGCCACCGACTACTTCCGGCGCGGCCAGTCATGGCCGCGCACCATCAACGACCTGGCCGGTGAGGCGATCCTCAACGCGTGCGAGGAGGCCGGCCTCTCGGTCACCGACATCGACGGCTTCGCCTACTACTCAGGGGCCAGCGCCGGCTACACCGACAAGATGGACACCGCGGAGTTCATGGAGACCCTGGGCATCCCCGAGGTGACCTTCAGCGCCGCGATCACCTCGGGCGGCGGCGGGGCCGCTGGGTCGATCGGACTGGCCCGCGCGGCGATCGTGGCCGGCGACGCGAACGTCGTCGTCACCGTGATGGCCCTGCAGCAGGCCCGCACCCGGCTGGGCAGCGTGTTCGCCGCACAGGCCCCGAGCCCGCTCAACTCCTTCCTGCAGCCGTCCGGCCTGTCCGGGCCCGGTCATCTGATGTCGGTGCTCACCCGCCGGCACATGCACGACTACGGCACGCGCCGGGAAGCGTTCGCCGAGATCGCGGTGTCCCAGCGGCAGAACGCCCTCAACCGGCCGAAGGCCGTCTTCCGCGACCAGCCGATCACGACCGAGGACTACTTCAACGCGCGGATGATCGCCGACCCGCTGTGCCTCCTGGACTTCTGCCTGGAGACCGACGGCGCGATCGCGGTGATCACCACCAGCCTCGACCGGGCCAAGGACCTGCGGCAGAAGCCGGTGCCGGTGATCGCCGCCGCGCACGGTGGCAGTCGTGAGTGGGGGCGGGCCTTCGGCTGGATGGGCATGCCTCAGGAGACGTTCGCCTCGTCCGGCCACGCCCCCATCGCCAAGCACCTGTTCGGACGCGCCGGGGTCAGCCCGGAGGACATCGATGTCGCGCTGCTGTACGACCACTTCAGCCCGATGGTGCTCATGCAGCTGGAGGACTACGGCTTCTGCAAGAAGGGCGAGGGCGGCCCGTTCGTGGAGAGCGGCGCCATCCGCTACCAGGGCGGCTCGATCCCCGTGAACACGCACGGCGGCCAGCTGTCGGAGGCCTACATCATCGGCATGACCCACATCAAGGAGGGTGTCGAGCAGATGCGTGGCACCGCGATCAACCAGGTAGAGGGTGCCGAGCTCGCGCTGTGCACCGGTGGCCCCGCCCACCTGCCGGTGAGCGGCCTGATCCTGGGCAAGGCGCTCTGATGGCCGGGCTGGCGCAAGCCCTGCCGGGTGAGCAGGTGCGCATCACCACCGACCCGGACACCGAGCCGTTCTGGCAGGCGGCCAAGGAGGAGCGGCTGGTCGCCCTGGCATGCGGCAGCTGCGGCACCTTCCGGATGCCGCCGACGCCGTACTGCCCGAACTGCCGGTCCAAGGAGAAGAACTGGGTCGAGCTCTCCGGGCGCGCGACTGTCTTCTCGTTCTCGGTCGTGCACGGCTTCCCCGGGATCGCAGACATCGTGATCGCCGCGGCCGTCCTCGACCTGGAGGGTGCCCCGGGTGCGCGGCTCGTCAGCGACATCGTCGACGTCGACCCCGATGACGTGCACATCGGCATGCCGGTGGAGGTCGTCTTCTCCCCGATCGCCGACGACTGGAAGCTGCCCCTGTTCCGTCCGGTCAGCAGCTGACGGCGGCCGTGCGGAGTGGGTCCGTGCAGCGATGCACTGATCCACTCCGCGCGGCGCGCAGCCCTGTGCCCTCGGGCAGGACTCAGGACAGCTGGCTGCGGTTGCGGGCGAGCACCTCGTGGCGGCGCTGCTCGAGGCCCGCGAAATCGGGCTGGTGGGCGGCCGCGATCTCCGCCTCGACGGCCAGCGAGCGCCCCAGCGTGTCGCCCCAGCCGCGCGCGTACATCTCCTTCACCGCCGCGGCAACGCCCGGTTCGAGTTCGGCTATCGACGCGGCGAGCTCGACGGCGCGGGGCACCACCTGCTCGTGCGCCACGACCTCGCTGACCAGTCCCATCGCGTGCGCACGCGTGGCGTCGACGACCTCTCCGGTCAGCGACATCCTCCGCGCGTTGGCCCAGCCGACGACGTGCGGCAGCCGCGCGGTCATCCCCCCGCCGGGGAGGACGCCGACGCGGGCGTGCGTGTCGGCGAAGACGGCGCGCTCGGAGGCCACGAGGAAATCGCAGCCCAGCGCCAGCTCCAGGCCGCCGGTGAACGTGGCGCCGTTGACGGCGCCGACCACGGGGGTGCGCAGCAGCGCCACCCGCGCGATGCAGTTGGTCTCGTCGTACTGCGCGAAGTAGGACGCGCCGTCGCGTGCGGCTTCCTTGAGGTCGACACCGGCGCAGAAGGCGGGGTCGCTGCCGGTGAGCACGATCCCGCGCACCTGCGGGTCCTCGTCCGCCGCGATCAGCGCCGCGTGCAGCGCGCGGACGAGCGCCCCGGACAGGGCGTTGCGCGCCTCCGGCCGGTGCAGCGTGAGCACGCGGACGTGGCCGTCGTCCTCGATCAGCAGGGGTCCCTCCACGGCTCAGGCCGTTCCGCGTAGCGCCGGGTTCTTGCGGAAGTCCCAGCTGGTGATCTTCTCCGGGGTCACCCGCAGCCAGCCGTGCCGGCCGTCGGGGCTGAATTCGTCGACGCCGCGGTACTTGCGGGCGTAGGTCCGCTCCACGTCGTCGAGCTCGGGAACCGGGTCGCCCCCGCGTGGCACCTCACCGACCACCGCGGCGTGTCCGGTGATCTCGACGCCGCGCAGCTCCCAGAACTCGCTGCCGGCGTCCACCACGACGGCGATCCGGGAATCCCGCGGCGGGTCGGTCCACCGCTGGCTCTTCACGATCGAGTTGAGCCAGAGGAGCGTCCCGTCCCAGACGAACCACAGCGGGACGACGTGCGGCGCGCCGTCCGAACCGACCGTGGCCACCCGGCCGGTGCGCTCCTCGCGGAGGAAGGCGTCGCGTTCCTCCGGCGTCATCGCGATCGCGCGGCCCCGCCGCTGCCCCTTCACCGGTTCCATGCCCACGTCCTCAGTGCTCGGTTCTCTGCTTCCAGCGCGACCTTCGCCATCATGGAGACGAGGACGACGTCGCTGCGTGGTTGCCGCCGAAGGTGCGGCCGCGCCGGCGCCGCCCGGTGGTGGGCCCTCATGGCGTGCACTCCGATCACCCGTCGAGGGCCGGCGCGGGCTGCGGTCCGCGAACGAGCCGGCCGGGCAGTTCGCCGGTCTCCACGCCGTCGGCGTACGTCTCGATGCCTCGCACGAAGGTGTGCCGGTAGCCGTCGGCCCGCTGCAGCAGGCGCCGGCCCCCGCCGGGCAGATCGTGGTGCACCTCGGGCCGGCGCAGCCTCAGGCCGTCGAGGTCGATCACGTTGAGATCGGCCCGGTAGCCCGGGGCGAGCACGCCGCGGTCGGCCAGCCCGACCGCTGCCGCCGTTTCCCGGCACTGCCGCGAGACCAGGAACTCCAGGGCGAGGGTCCCTGCGGAACGGTCACGGCCCCAGTGCTGCAGCAAGGTGGTGGGAAAGGAGCCGTCGCAGATCGAGCCGACATGGGCACCGCCGTCGGAGAGCCCCGGCAGCGACCACGGGTGGGCCAGCATCTCGCGCACGGGCTCGAGGGAGCGGTCCTCCCAGTTCGCGGTCATCACGTAGATCAGGCCGTGGCCGCCGTCGGCCAGCAGGACGTCGTAGGCGAGGTCGGCGGCCTCGCGGCCCTCACGTTCTGCCCGGGCGGCCAGCGAGTCCGCCGGGTCGGGCTCGTACTGCGGCGGGTCGGTCAGCTCGTACATGAGGTGGAACTTGTCGATCAGCCGCCCGCCGATGAGGGCGGTCTTCTTCTCGTGCGTCTGCGCGGCGAGGAGGGCGGCCTTCGTCTCCGGCCGGGCCAGTCGCGTCGCCTGCTCGGCCAGCGGCAGGTCGGCCATGTCCCGCCAGACCGGGTTGGTCATGAAGGGGTGCAGGGTCAGCTCCAGACCCATCACCAGGCCGACACCACGCGCGGCGACCTGCGCCCGGATCGGCAGACCGTCGTCATTGGCCTCCGCGATCCGCTCGAGGACGGTTCGGTAGCCGGGCGGATCGAAGTGGTTCTGCACGAGGGACACGGTCAGGGGCCGTCCCGAGGCACGCACCATCGAGCGCATGATCTCGATGTCGACGTCCACGTCGAGGAAGTCGGTCACCAGCTGCAGGACTCCTCGGCCCGTCCCGCCGACGGCGACGGCGATGTCGACCAGCTCGTCGACGCCGGCGTCGTAGGACGGCGTCAACTCGCCGTCGACGCTCGTGTGGTTCAGAGTCCGCGAGGTCGAGAAACCGAGCGCACCGGCGAGCACGGCACGGGCGGCGAGGCGGGCCATCTCCTGCTTCTCGTGCTCGGTGGCGGCCGCCCCCGCGGCCGCCCCCTCCCCCATCACGTGCACCCGCAGCGCGGCGTGCGGCACCTGCGTGGCGAGATCGAGGTCGAACCGGCGTCCGGCGAGGACGTCGAGGTACTCCTCGTAGGTCTCCCAGTTCCAGGGCAGGCCCTCGTGGAGTGCGGTTCCGGGGATGTCCTCGATGCCCTCCATCAGGTCGATCAGCCGTTGGTGGTGATCCGGGACGACCGGGGCGAAGCCGACCCCGCAGTTGCCGGCGACGACGGAGGTGACGCCGTGCCAGGCCGAGGGCTGGAGCCTCGAGTCCCAGGTGGCCTGGCCGTCGTAGTGGGTGTGGATGTCGACGAAACCGGGAGTGACGAGGGCGCCGTCGGCGTCGATCTCGCGGGCGCCGCGGCCCTGGACACGGCCGACCTCGGTGACGCGTCCGCCGGCGATCGCGACGTCGGCGCTGCGCCTCGCGGCCCCGGTACCGTCGACCACCGTGCCGCCCCGGATCACGACGTCGTGCTGGGACATCCTTTGCGCACCTCTCGGATCAGTGCACTGATACGGCGACGTTAGCGGGCGAACGGCTGTACGGGGCAGTGTCGGACCACGCCCGGGACCCCGGGGCCGAGCTGCACGCGCACCCGCAGGTTGCGGCGGTGGAACAGCCGCACCGGCTCCTCGTCGTGGCGGCCGGCATCGTGGCTACCTGACGTTGAACCGCAGCGCGCCGTCGAGGCGGATGACCTCGCCGTTGAGGAAGTCGTTCTCGGCGATCTCCAGTGCCAGCCGGGCGTACTCGTCCGGCCGCCCCATCCGCTTGGGATTGGGCACCATCGGGCCGAACCGCTCCTCGGCGGCCGCCGGATCGGGGTAGGCGTTGGTGAGGAACGTCCCGGGGGCGATGCACATGACCCGGATGCCGAGCGGGGCGAGGTCGCGGGCAGCCGTGAGGTTCATGCCGATGACGCCGCCCTTGGCCGCCGAGTAGTCGGTCTGGCCGGGCGCGCCCTCCAGGCCGGCGATGCTCGCGGTGGTGATGACCACACCGCGCTGGCCGCTGTCGAGCGGCTCGTTGGTCGCCATCTGCACCGCGGCCTGGCTGAGCACGTTGAACGTCCCGGTCAGGAAGATGTCGATGGTCCGCTTGAAGACGTCGAGGCCATAGCTCTTGCCCTCGCGGTCGACCAGCCGGGCTCCAGCCGCCGGGCCGCCGTGGACGACCACCGCGACCCGCAACGGACCGAGCTCGCTCGCCGTCGCGATCGCGCCCGCGACGGAGTCCTCGCTGGTGACGTCGGTCTTGTGGAACCGGACGGCATCACCGAGCTCGGCGACGAGCTCCTCCGCCCGTTCCTCGGCCAGGTCGGCGATGACGACCCGCGCCCCCGCCGCGGCCAGACGGCGGGTCGTCGCCGCCCCGAACCCACCGGCTCCGCCGGTGACGATCGCCGCTGCACCCGTCAGGTCCATGTCAGATCCTCCTTCTCCAAATACAGGTTACTGAAATCAGTTGCTTGGCGGTACCATCGCATGACCACCCAGGGGTTCACCAGCGCCCCTCCGAGACCTCCCGGAGTGCCCGTGCCCGAGGCCGTGATCGTCAGCGCCGTCCGCACACCGATCGGCACCGCCCGCAAGGGCACGCTCGCCGACACGAGCGCCCTCGATCTGGCGCAGATCGTGATCGAGGAGGCGGCCCGTCGTTCCGGGCTGCAGCACGGCCGCTTCGACGACGTGATCCTGGCCGAGTCGGGCTGGGGCGGCGGCGACATCGCCCGCCACGCAGCGGTGGCGGCCGGCATGGTCGACGTGCCGGGGCAGGCGGTGAACCGGCACTGCGCCGGCTCGCTGACGGCCGTGGGCAACGCCGCGGCCACCATCCGGGCCGGCATGGACGCCGCGGTGATCGCCGGTGGTGTCCACTCGGCCTCGACGGCCCCGGTGCTGCGGTGGCGGGTGCCCGGCACGGTGGACCAGTTCGAGGAGAACTGGATGAGTCCCAGTCATCCCGACCGGCCGGACGCCCCGAACCGCGACATGTCGATCTCGGTCGGCTGGAACACCGCGGTGGAGGCGGGCCTCACCCGCGAACAGCTCGACGCGTGGGCGTTCCGCTCTCACCAGCGGGCGGTCGCCGCCACCGACTCCGGCGTCTTCACCGACGAGATCGTCGCGGTGAAGGCCCCGCAGAAGGACGGCACGCTCGTCGACTTCGCCGCCGACGAGCACCCGCGCCGCGACACCACCCTGGAGAAGCTGGCCTCGCTCAAGGTCCTGCACCCGGAGATCGAGGGCTTCTCGATCACCGCCGGCAACGCCAGCGGGGTCAACGACGCCGCCGCGGCGCTCGCACTCACCAGTGACGGCCTCGCCCGCGCCGAAGGGCTGACGCCGCTGGCCACGGTGCGCGCCTGGGCAGCCCTGGGCGTCGATCCCAAGCGCATGGGCATGGCCGCGGTCGACATCATCCCGAAGCTGCTCGCCCGCGCCGGCGTCGCGCAGGAGGACGTCGACCTCTGGGAGATCAACGAGGCCTTCGCCTCCGTCCCGGTCGCCGCGTGCACGCTGCTCGGGCTGGACGAGGAGAAGGTCAACCCGTTCGGCAGCGGCTGCAGCCTCGGCCATCCGATCGCCGCCTCGGGAGCCCGCATGATCACCACGCTGGTGCACGAGTTGCGCCGACGCGGCGGCGGCATCGGCGTGGCCACCATGTGCGCAGGTGGGGGCCAGTCCGGCGGCGTGCTCATCGAGGTCTGAGCGTGCTCGGCATCGACCTGAGCGGTCAGGTGGCGCTGGTCACCGGTGGCGGGGCTGGGATCGGCCGGGGCATCGCGGTGGCTCTCGCCCACGCCGGCGCCGACGTGGTGATCGCCGAGATCGATCTCCGACGAGCCGACCAGACCGCCGAGCTGGTGCGGGCAGCCGGCCGAGAGGCGCTCGCCGTCCCCACGGACGTGCTGGACACCGACCAGGTGCGTGCCGCCGTGGCCGCGGTCGACGACCGTTTCGGCAGACTCGACATCCTGGTGAACAACGCCGGCGGTGTCAGCGCTCGCCGCTTTCTCGAGCAGTCCGAGCGGAGCTGGCGGCGGCACATCGACATCAACCTGGTGAGCGTGCTCGCCGCGACCTCGGCGGCGGTGCCGCTGATGATCCGGGGCGGGAGCGGCGGGTCGATCGTCAACGTGAGCAGCATCGAGGGCACCCGCGCCGCCCCGATGTTCGCCGTCTACGGCGCGTGCAAGGCCGCGATGAACAGCTTCACCCGCACCATGGCGGTCGAACTGGCCGAGCACGGCATCCGGGTGAACTCGATCGGACCCGACATGACCATCACCCCCGGCACCCGCGGCCAGCGCAGTGGGCCGGTCGACGAGTCGACGTTCGTGGTCCGCGAGCGGGCCGAGCAGTCGGCGCTGGAGCGCTACATCCCGCTCGGCCGGGAGGGCCTGATCGAGGAGTGCGGCGCGGTCGTGGCCTTCCTCTGCTCCCCCCTCGCGTCCTATCTCACCGGGGCCGTCGTGCCCGTCGATGGCGGCACGTGGGCATCGAGCGGGTGGGTGCGCAATGCCGAGGGCGGTGGATGGGCGCTCGGCGCCTTCCCGGTGACCCGCGAGCCCATCCCGGCGCCGGCCCCCGCGGTGCGGTGACACCGACTCGCCTGACCGGCCCGCACCGCGGTCCGGTGACGCTCGACCTGGGTTCCTTCGACCTCCGGGACGCCGGGTACGTCGTCGAGGAGTTCTTCCTCACGGGGCGCGCCCAGAGCTACCGGATGCCCGGCCGCCCGGCCGCGGACGGCCGGTGGTCGGTCACCCCGGGCCCGCAGGCGGGCTACCGGACCCGGCTGGTCGTCGTCCGTCCGGCCGACCCCGGGCACTTCGACGGCAGGGTGCTGCTCGAGTGGATGAACGTGAGCGGTGGACACGACGTGCCCACCGACTGGCACTACCTCCACCGGCACGTCCTGCGCAGGGGCAGCACCTGGATCGGCGTCTCGGCCCAGCGCGCGGGGATCTCCGGCGGCGGCCTGGTGGCCGGACGTCATCTGCACGAGGCCCATCCGCAGCGGTACAGCCGCCTGCACCACCCGGGCGATGCCTATGCCTACGACATCTACACGCAGGCCGCAGCCGCCGCCCGCAGCGGCCGGCTGACCGGCGGCGCCGAGGTAGGCACGCTGCTGGGCATCGGCGAGTCGCAATCAGCGATCTTCCTCACCACGTACGTCAACGCCGTCGACCCGCTGGCCCGCGTGATCGACGGGTACCTGCTCCACGGTCGGGGCGCGCGCGGCGCATGGGTCGACGGCGTCCTCTGGCAACCCAGCCGGTTGTTCACCGAGTCGCTCGGCCGGATGCCGTCCTTCGCGGGTCACCGCATCCGCGAGGACGTCCGCGTGCCTGTCGTCACCGTGCAGAGCGAGACCGACCTGGCGATCCTGGGCTCGGTCTTCGCCCGGCAGGACGACGGCGAGCTGTTCCGTCTGTGGGAGGTGGCCGGCGCCGCGCACTTCGACACCTACGGGCTGAGGGCCGGTCGCATCGACGACGGCCGGCGCTCCCCCGCCGAACTGCACGAGGCCCTCCGGCCCGTGGACGACCCGCGGGGCTACCGCACATCCGCGCCGAGCAACAGCGGTCCGCAGCAGCACTACGTCCTCCAGGCGGCGCTGCACCACCTGACCCGCTGGGCCGCGGGAGGCCCACCCCCACCCGAGGCGCCGCGCCTGGCCACCCGGCCGCTGCTCCCCGTGCTCCTGCTCCGGGACGAGGCGGGCATCGCACTGGGTGGGGTCCGGACTCCCTGGGTCGACGCACCCACGACCGTGCTCTCAGGCTACGGCCAGCGAGTCAGGGGATACGGGATGCTCTTCGGGAGCACCCGGCCGCTCGGCTCGATGACGCTGGCGGTTCGCTATCCCGACGGTCGTCCCTCGTTCGAAGCGGCGTTCGAGGCGGCCACCCGGCGCGCGGTCGCCTCCGGATACCTGCTCGACGACGACGTGGCGGAGATCCTGGCGCTCGGACGGTGCGCCTGGGCCGAGCTCGAGGACTCCTGGACTAGACCGGTGGGCAGTCCGGGTCGCTGATCGCCAGCAAGGCCTCCCGTCGCGCCGCGAGTCCCAGACCGCGCAGATCAGCGGCACCGAACTGGGTGACGACGATGCCCGCGTCGGAGCGGCCGAGGGTCGTCGGCCCGGACAGTCGCTCGACGATCCGGCTGCGCCCTCGGCCGGACGCCGGCAGCGCCACGATCGGCAGCCCGCCGTCGGACCGGTGGGCTCCCCGCGTGAAGTCCAGCGCGCCGCCGATCGCGCCGACGTAACGGCCGCCGATCTCCTCGGCGTTGACCTGGCCGGTCAGATCGACCTCCAGAGCCGCGTTGACCGCTGTGAACCGAGGGATCGAGCCGAGCACGGCCACGTCGTGGGTGTACCGGGTGTCCCGGAGCGCCACCCGGGGGTTGCCGCTGAGCCATTCGATCAGTCGTGCGCTGCCCATGACGACGCCGCCGACGCTGACGCCCGTGTCGATCGGCTTGGTCCGGTTCGTGACGACGCCGCTCTCGACCAGGTCGACCATGCCGTCGGCGAACAGCCCGGAGTGGATGCCGAGGTCGTTGCGTTCGGCCAGGGCAGCGAGCACCGCGCCGGGGAACGAGCCGATGCCGATCTGCAGCACCGCGCCGTCCGGGATCACCGCGGCCACCTGCCGGGCGAGTGCCCGCTCCGTCTCGTCCGGACGCGGCGCGGTCCAGGTGACCGGCGTGCGGTCGGTGCTGACGAGGACGTCGATCTCGTCCCGGCCGAGCGTCCGCGCGCCGGCGATCGCCGGGAAGGCCGGGCTGACCTCAGCGATCACGACGCGGGCGCAGTCGAGAGCCGCCGACAGGTACTCGTCGGCGAGCGACAGCGGATACCGGCCGTCCGGGTCGGGCGGGGCGACGGTCACCAAGACGACGTCGGCCGGGATCACCCGCCGGCGGAAGAGTTCTGCCAGCGCCGAGTACTGCACCGGCAGCGTCTCGATCAGGCCGGCCTCCAGCCATCCGCGGTTGCGGCCGCTGGCCCCGTACGAGCGCACCCTCACGTTCGGCGCCGCTGCGGGGTCGAACGCGTCGGTGTACGCCGTGCCGATGAAGGCCTGCAGCGGACCGAGCGCGGGCGCTTGCCGA
>JBKPNA010000479.1:0-10077 GCA_046765695.1 Actinomycetota bacterium
GTGGTCGACGGATCGATCACCTGGAACCCCAGGGCGGCAACGCGCTGCCGGCGGTCTCGGCTGATCTCGACGACGATCACCTCTGCGCCGACCTGCCGGGCAACCAACGCGATGAGCACGCCGATCGGGCCCCCACCGATCACGACGGCGCGCTCGCCCGCGGTGAGCTCAGCACGGCGTACGGCGTGGACGGCAACCGCAGTCGGCTCGACAAGCGCAGCGTGGTCGAGACGCAGGTCATCAGGCAGCGCGACCAGATGGTCGGCGTCAACGTTCCACAGGCGCTGCAGGGCGCCTGGCGTATCCACACCCTTCACCCGAAGGTGATGGCAGACGTGGTAGTGCCCGGCCCGGCACGCCGGGCAGGTGCCGTCCCAGTCGAGAGGCACGGCGGTCACGCGGTCGCCTACGTTCCATCCCGTCACGCCGTCGCCGAGTGCGGCGATCACGCCACTCATCTCGTGCCCGAGAATCGCCGGCGACCTCACCCGGCCGTCCATGTCTCCCTGCAGCACGTGCAGGTCGGTGCCGCAGATGCCTACGTATCCGACTTCGATCTGGACCTGACCTGGCCGTGGTGGCTCCTCCGGGGTCTCTTCGATCCTGATCTCGCGGTTGCCGAGGTACTTGGCTGACAGCATCGGGGGGCGACCTCCTTGTCCTGTCTTCCGTTACGGGATGCACCGTCTCTACCAGCTGTCGGCAGGAGGAACATCGCCGATGACCGTTTCAGGGGACCAAGCCAGGTCACCCAGCGAGGCCGGCTACGCCGACGTCAATGGTCTCCTGGCTTCCGATGCGGTGGTTCTACTTGCCTCCTCGGTTGGCCGATGGCGGCGAAGGGGATGGGACAGCCGGCGTTGCCGGCGCACTCGATCAGGTCGTCACACCCGGCGTCGATCGCGGCGCGCAAGGTGCCGGCGATGGCCGTCAAGTCGGCGATCCTCGTCTCCGTCTCTGCCAGCTTCGATTGAGCCCGGGCTCTCAGACCGGCGTCGGCAGGTCTGCCGTGATGGTGGCCTGCGACGTCGAGCAGGTCCGCCACCTCGTTCAGGCTGAATCCGAGGCGCTGCGCCGCCTTGATGACCCGAACGACGGTTACGGTCTCGGCTGGATAGAGCCGGTGGCCACCGAGGCTGCGGTCAGGTTCGCTCAACAAGCCTCGGCGTTCGTAGTACCGCAGCGTCTGCAGGTTGATACCGGCGGCCTCAGCGACCTCGCCGCTGCGCAGACTCCCGGTCATGTCGCGGCCAAACCGATCGAGGCCCTGGCAGCAAGTGCGTCCAGCACGGTTACCTGTGCGGGCGGTACCTGCACGTCGAGCAGCACCGCGTTGCCGTCGCGACGGAAGTCGAAGGTGAAGAACGAGCAGCATGCCGTCTCTCGCCTTGTCAGGTCGCGCGCCACCGGTTCGGCACGGGCATCCAGTGTCCACCGCAACATCGTCGGTGAAACCCGGTCCTGGTCGACCAGGCCATGGGCGAACAATTGGTCGAACTCCTCCACCCGCAGCGGCCGCTCCGCTACCGGGAGCGTGCAGGCTTCCGGAGCCCACACCTCAAGCGCATCCGTCATAACAACGAAGGTAAACCCGTACCTAGGTACAGGATGCAAGGCTTCCGTGCCATTAGGAGCTCAACGAAATCCAAGGGCACCCGGAACAGCGGGAAGGCGGCGCGTTGACTGCTGAGCTGCGAGAGCTGGCGCTCTAAACTCGCGGCATGGTGCAGCCCGGCGCTCGCAGCCGGATTGTGTTGGCGATCATCTGGCTGCTGTTGGGGGCCGCAATGGTTGCCGTTGCAGCCTGGCTCGGCTGGACCCGCTGGTCGGCCATGCTCAGCGGGCATCCCGCCTTCTTGACGTTGACCATCGTCTGCGCCATGCTCGGCGTGGTCGCAGTCCTCTGGGCGGTCGGCTCTGTTGTCCTGGGCGGCCGGCAGGATCGGGAGGGCGACGCCTGGCACCCCGCCCGGCGCACGCCCAGCGAGCTTCGGCGCCGGGGACGCCGCCGCATCATCCTCGCCGTGCCGGCGCTGATCATGTGCGGGGCTCTGGTCGGTGTGGTGGTCTACGCGCGGCCGTTGCCGGCCGCTCCAGTCGCCGTCGTCGCGATGATCCCGAGCGAGCGAGTACGGGTCGCCGACCGGATTACCTGGTACGAGATGAGCCCAATCGCCGAGGACCGTTCGGGAGACCCGATCTCGCCGACCATCGGCATGGTCTTCGTACCGGGCGCCCGAATCGACCCACAGGCGTACGCGCATGTGTTGCGGCCGCTGGTCGAGGCCGGCTACTTCGTCGCCGTGCTCAAGGAGCCTCTCGGCCTGTCGATTCTCGATCCGAACCACGCCGAGACCCTCCTTGCGGTGCATCCGGAGATTACCCACTGGGCGCTGGCCGGTCATTCGCTCGGTGGGGTGACGGCGGCCGGATTCGCCGACGCCGACCAACAGGTCAACGCCCTGGTGCTCTTCGGCTCCTACCCGGCGCGCCCGATGGCGCGGACCGACCTCAAGGTGCTCTCGATCTACGGCAGCGCGGACGCCCTGACCACGCCGGCCGACATCGAGAAGACTCGTGCGCGCCTGCCGGCCACGACCACCTTCGTCGAGGTATTCGGCGCTGTCCATAGCTGGTTCGGCGACTACGGGGACCAACCCGGCGACGGAGTGGGCACGGGCGATCGAGCGGCGGCCCAGGCGAAGATCACGCAGGCCACCCTGGCGCTCCTGGCATCTCTGGCGCCACCGCCGCCGAAGAGATAGCGACCCTCTCCCTAGGATCGGGCCCGTGAGCGAACAAGGACTCCGGGCAGCCCAGCAGAAGATGGCTGACGCGCACATCGCCCAGACGGCGATCGACGTGTTCACCGCCTATTACCGCCAACTGGAGGAGGGTGTCACCGGCTTCATCGCCGAGGACAGCATCGAACCCCTCCTCGACCCGGACCTGCTGAGCGAAATCTCGATCGGCCAGGAACAGGCCGCCGAAGCCCTCGCCGGGACGGTGATGATCAAGCTGAACGGCGGCCTCGGCACGTCGATGGGGATGGAGCGGGCCAAGTCGCTACTCCCGGTACGGGATGGCCGGACTTTTCTCGACCTCATCGTCGAGCAGGTGCGGGCGGCTCGGAACAGCTACGGTGCCAAGCTGCCGCTGCTGTTCATGAACAGCTTCCGGACCCACGACGACACCCTCGGCGCGCTGGCGGCGTACGACGACCTGGTGGTGGACGGTCTGGACCTCGACTTCGTGCAGAGCCAGGAACCCAAGCTGCGAGCCGACGACCTGACCCCGGTGGAGTGGCCCACCGATCCCAGCATGGAATGGTGCCCGCCGGGCCACGGCGACCTGTACCCCTCGCTGGTGTCCTCCGGCGTGCTGGACCGGCTGCTCGAGCTGGGCTACCGGTGCGCCTCGGTGTCCAACTCCGACAATCTCGGTGCGGCGCCGAACGCGACCATCGCCGGCTGGTTCGCGGCCAGCGGCGCCCCGTACGCCGCCGAGATCTGCCGTCGGACTGCCGCCGACCGCAAGGGCGGACACCTGGCCGTCCGCAAGGCGGACGGTCGGCTGATCCTGCGTGACACCGCGCAGACCGCGAGCAACGAGATGGCGTACTTCACCGACGAGCACCGCCACCCGTACTTCCACACCAACAACCTGTGGTTCGACCTGCGTGCCCTCGCGGACACTCTGGCAGAGCGGCACGGGGTGCTCGGCCTGCCGATGATCAAGAATGTCAAGACGGTCGACCCGTCCGACCCGACTTCGCCTGAGGTGGTCCAGATCGAGAGTGCGATGGGCGCCGCGATCGAGGTCTTCGAAGGTGCGACGGCGATCGGGGTCGGTCGGGAGCGGTTCCTGCCGGTGAAGACCACCAACGACCTGCTGCTGATCCGGTCGGACGTCTACGACGTTGCGCCCGACGGCCGGCTGGTCCGGCAGGAGGCGTCGGCGCCGCTCGTCGACCTCGACTCGCGCTTTTACAAGACGATTGCCGGCTTCGAGAAACGGTTCGCCGAAGGCCCACCCTCGCTGAGACGGGCCGAACGGCTGAAGGTCGAGGGCGACTGGACCTTCGGCGCAGGGGTCTCGGTGGTGGGTGACGTCGCGCTCGCCGATCCTGGAGAGCCGCAGGCCGTGCCGGCCGGCTCGACGCTGACGCCGCAAGGCTAACCGCGGGCCTCGACCGGTCAGGCGGTGGTGACGACCTCGTCGTAGTCCAGCCGGGCTTGTCGAGGCTTGTACGCGTCGGGGGCCGGGTAGCCAAGGTCGAACGGTATATTTCCGGGCTATCCATTGGCTGGCATCGGCTCGTGTCACGATGAAGACATGCCTGACGAGACCACCGAACCGGCTTGGCACCAGGCGCTGGCGTACGCGGTAACCGGGCGCCGGATCGATGGGTTGGGACGACAACTGCAACCGGATGTGGCCGCCCTCGCCCGGCAGCTCCAGGACATGGCAGCCGACGACCCGGGATGGACCTGGTCGACCGAGCCGGCTGACTACCTGGTGCCCGCGGATCTAATGGCTGGCATCGCGGCGGCTCAGTTCTGGGCGGCTCTGGCCGAACTCCGACGTACGTTGGGTATCGACGACACGGGTGGTGCGGCGATCACCACCGAGCGTCCGTTCACGACAGAGGAGATTCGCCTGACTGCCGAGCGGCCTCCTCACTACTGACCTGGGCGAGTCCCCCTGACGGCTCCCAGCACTGACAGGGCTGTGAGTAGGCCGTTCGGTGTGCTCAGACCCGCTCGCGCAACAGGTCGCGGATCTCGGCCAGCAGGTCCTCCGAGGATGCTGCCTTCTCCGGCTCGTCGGACTTCCGCAGCCCGCTGAGCTTGTTGTAGGGCAGGACCACGGCGAAGTAGAGCACGAGAGCGCTCAGCACGAAGGTGATGAGCGCGGTCAGGAAGTTGCCGACGTTGATCCCCGCGACGGTTACTCCACTCAGTCCCTGCACTTGGATGAGAAGGCCCAGTATGTCCAGGATTATCTTGGTGAATGCCTCCACGACGGAGGCGAAGACGACGCCCATGATGAACGCGACCGCGAGCTCGATCAGGTTGCCTCGTAGCAGGAAGTCTCGGAATCCCTTCATGGGCGCGAACGCTAGCAGTGCTTGTCGATGGTGACTGCCAAAGCTCGCCGCGTGCCTGGATCCTCCGCCTTTACAAAACCGGTCACAGACGACAGAGATCCGGCAGGATTCCTCGTCGTCTCTGACCGGCTTCTGCCTCGCCCGTGGCGGGGGGTCAAGGATCTACCGCCAGATCACCGTAAGGGTCCCTGACACCGCGGCGCGGGCGAGCACTCGCGCCGTCTCCTGGTCAACCTCCACCAGCACCAGGGCGCCTGCCGCGTCGGCGCCGGAGCCGGAGTCGGGCGGTTGCGGCACGGTGACGACCCGCACCCCGCGGCCGGCGACATAGGCCTGCTCGGATTGGGCGTCCGCCGCCAGCACGTCCACGACGTCACCTGCCCGGAGTAGGGCGACCACCTCCGCGTCCGCCAACCGTAGCGGGGCGAGGACCCGACCACGGGCGGTCGGGTCTTTGGCCGGCGTAACCGCGAGCTCCGTCATGATCTGACCCTTCGCGACCGGTGCGGTCAGTGTCCTGCCGACGAGGCCGGCCGGGTCCGTCACGGCGCCAGCCGGCGCATCTTCAGCGACGACCTGGTCGACATGGAGGTCGGCAGACGACAGCCGGACTCCGCCAGCCAGGTCAGTTGCGGTCCGCACCACAGTCACTCTGGGTGGTCCTTCCGGGGCTGCCGCAGCGATGCCGGTCAGCACGGCTGCCACCACGGCCAGCACCGCGAGCTTGCGCCGGTGCCAGGAGACGGCACGACGAAAGCCGAGCCAGGGATGTCGTGGCCGCTTCCGGTTGTGACCTGCAGGACGTGACGTCTGGTAACCCACGAACAGAAGTTAAGGAGACGGCTCCGCGACCGTTCGGGCCATCCACAGCCCTACGTGGAGCTGGACCCTCCTGTGGACGACGCACCGCTGCCCACCGGCTGCTTGCCGCCGGACCCGTTGGCCTTCGGGGGAGTGGACTCCCTGGGACCGGGCTTGGCGTCGCCGTTCGACTTGGGCTTCTCGCCAGCTGCCACTTTGTCCGGCGAGCTGGGCCCATCGCCATTGGCGGTGCCATTGCGGCTGTCGGTGCGATAGAAGCCCGAACCCTTGAAGACCACTCCCACCGGGTTGAAGACCTTGCGCAGCGACCCGCCGCAGCTCGGGCACTCGGTGAGTGGGGCATCGCTGAACTTCTGTACCGCCTCGAGGTCGTGGCCACACTGGGTGCATCGGTACTGGTAGGTCGGCATCGGGCTCTCTCGTGCGTCGTCGGCTGGCACTCAATGATAACGACTGCTAATGGGCTGGACATTCCATCCGGCTGATCGCCCTAAGGTTGGACGGTGCGTCGGATTCCTCGCTGGCTCGTGTTCGGCGTGGTGGTGCTGATGCTGGCGGCTGCCGCCCTCACCAGTGTGGGTTTCGGCACGGTACGCCAGTCGTTCCCCGAGCTGGCGGGGCGGCTCACGGTTCCGGGGTTGCGCGGACCGGTGGAGGTGTTGCGTGACGCGTACGGCGTACCGCAGATCTACGCCGACACCGCCGAGGACCTGTTCTTGGCCGAGGGCTTCGTGCACGCCCAGGATCGCTTCTACGAGATGGACTTCCGGCGCCATCTGGCTGCCGGACGGCTCGCTGAGCTCTACGGCCCGTCGCAGGTAGAGACCGACGCGTACGTGCGGACGCTGGGTTGGCGCCGAGTTGCGGAGCAGGAGCTGCAGCTGCTGGCGCCGTCCACCCGCCGAGCGCTCGACGCGTACGCCGCCGGCGTCAACGCCTATCTCAGCGGCCACTCAGCGAGCGAGCTGTCGCTGGAGTACAGCCTGCTCGGGCTCCAGGGCCTGGACTACACGCCGTACGAGTGGACCGCGGCGGACTCGCTCGCCTGGTTGAAGGTGATGGCCTGGAACCTCGGTTCCAATCTGGACCAGGAGACCGAGCGGGCGATCATCACGGCGAACCTTGGCGCGGGCCGGACCGCCAACTTGTTCCCGAACTACCCGCGGGAGGGCTACGAACCGATCCTGCGCCGGGGAACGGTGGTGGACAAGCAGTTCGACCCGACGGTCCGCCGGATCTCGGCTCGGCCGTTGCCCGATCCGCTGGCCGGCGGCGGGCCGGCGGCCATGGACGCGCTCGCTGAGGTGAACCGGATGAATGGCGCGCTTGCCCGGGTGCTCGGTAGCCGCGGCCTCGCAGGTGAGACGGGATCCAACTCGTGGGTGCTGGCCGGCTCGAGGACGGCAAGCGGTCATGCCCTGCTGTCCAACGACCCGCATCTGGCCACCCAGATTCCGTCCCTGTTCGCCCAGGTTGGCCTGCACTGCCGGACGGTCTCCGATGCCTGCCCCTACGACGTGACCGGTTTCAGTCTCGCCTCGGTACCTGGCGTGGTGATCGGACACAACACCTCCATCGCCTGGGGTCTGACCACGAGTTACGTCGATGTCCAAGACCTCTACCTGGAGGAGGTGAGCGACAACCAGGTTCGGGAGGGCGAGAACCTCGTGCCGCTCCGGACGATCACCGAGGAGATCCGGGTCCGAGGCGAGGACCAGCCGCGGCCCATTACCATCCGCTCCTCCCGGCATGGACCGCTGCTGTCCGATGTCAGCCCCAAGCTACAGCGGTTCGCCGCCAGCCAGACGCCGCCCGGCAGGCCGGTCTACGCAGTGGCGCTCGGCTGGGTTGCCCTCACTCCGGGCCGCACCATGGATGCGCTGTTGGCGATCGACTCGGCCCAGGACTTCCGGCAGTTCCGCGAGGCGGCGTCACTGATCTCGGCGCCCTCGCAGAATCTCGTCTATGCCGACACGAAGGGCAACATCGGCTACCAGCTGCCGGGTGCGGTGCCACGCCGGAGCAAGGGCGATGGCCGCATGCCGTCCCCTGGCTGGGACAAGACCTACGACTGGCGCGGCACCGTTCCCTTCGCCGAGCTGCCCTGGGTCTACAACCCGCCAGGCGGAGTAATCGTCGCGGCAAACCAACCGGTCATCGGCGGACAGTATCCCTACGTGCTGGGGTCGGCGTACTCCTACGGCTGGCGGAGCCAGGAGCTCCTCGACCGGTTGCGGGAGACCTCCGACCTCACGCTCGACCAGGCGGAACAGCTGTTCTACGACGACACCATCCGAGTTGCTGCCGACCTGGTGCCCATGCTGCTCAAGATCAAGGTCAGCGACCCCTGGGTGGTGCAGGGCCAGCAGGTTCTGGTCGGTTGGGACTACTCCGCGGCGCCGGACTCGGCTGCCGCGGCGTACTTCAACGTGGTGATGCACGACATCTTGAAGCGCACCTTCCGCGACGAGTTGCCCGAGGATCTGTGGCCGACGGGCGGCGACCGGTGGTACGCGGTGGTGGCCGACCTGCTCAAGCAACCGCGCAACCTGTGGTGGGACGACGTGTCGACGCCCAACGTCACCGAGACCCGGGACGACATCCTGTTGGCGGCGTTGACGGATGCGCGTAAGGAGATCACGTCGCTGGTGGCGCGCGACACCGACCAGTGGCAGTGGAGTCGACTGCACACGGTCACGCTCCGCAACCAGACCTTGGGAATGAGCGGGATCAAGCCGATCGAGGCGCTGTTCAACCGGGGTCCCTATCCGGTCGGCGGTGGACCGGCGGCGGTGAACGCCATGGCGTATAACGACAAGGCCGGTTACGCGGTCACGAACGGCCCCACCATGCGGATGCTGGTCGACCTGGGCAACCTCGACCAGTCCCGGTGGGTGAACCAGAGCGGGGTCTCCGGCCACGCCTACCACAACAACTACGTCGACCAGACCGAGCTCTGGGTGAGCAACCGCACCTGGCCGTTCGTCTGCAGTCGCGGCGCGGTGGAGGCTCAGACGACGTACCGGCTTGAGCTGGCGCCGACCGGTTGAGTGCGGTCCCACACGATTTCCCTTCCCGCGTTTCTCCGACACGCCGCGCGGAGGCCGCTGGAGCTGAAACTAGCGTCGGAATATCGAGGAGCCGACCAGTACCGGCTGGCGATAAGCTTGTCTCACAGGCAGTGATCCGGCCATCACCGGTGAGCCTCCGGAAGAACGGGAGTCGCGGGCTCCTCACTAGAACCGGACGGGTGGGCCCGTCATCGCCCATGAACGAGCGGTCGAGCTGGCTCAACGATGACCATCTCGGCAAGCGAGGTGGTACCGCGGTACGCGCCGGCGACGGCAGCGCATCGTCCTCGTGACGTGCAGGTGACGAGACGAGAGCGAAACGACCGCGATGATCTACCCCAAGGCGACCTGTGGCTCACCCGACGTCTCCGGCGTCCCGGCCTCGCCCCGGTTCCCTGAGATCGAGGAGCGGGTGCTGGCGTACTGGAAGGACGACCAGACCTTCGAGGCCTCCGTGGCGCGCAACCCCGCCGATGAAAACGGGTCAAACGAGTACGTCTTCTACGACGGCCCGCCATTCGCCAACGGACTGCCGCACTACGGACATCTGCTGACGGGCTACGCCAAGGACATCGTGCCCCGCTATCAGACGATGCGCGGTCGCCGGGTGGAGCGGCGATTCGGCTGGGACTGCCACGGCCTGCCCGCCGAGCTGGAAACCATGGCGCAGCTCGGGCTGAAGACCAAGGCCGACATCGATGAGCTCGGTATCGAGAAGTTCAACGCCGCATGCCGGGAGTCGGTGCTGCGCTACACCAAGGAGTGGCAGGACTACGTCACCCGCCAGGCCCGCTGGGTGGACTTCGACCACGACTACAAGACCCTCGAACCGGACTACATGGAGAGCGTGCTGTGGGCCTTCAAGTCCCTCTACGACCAAGGCCTGGTCTACGAGGGCATGCGTGTGCTGCCGTACTGCTGGAGCGACGAGACGCCGCTGTCGCAGCATGAGCTGCGGATGGACGAGGAGGTCTACCAGAACCGGCAGGACCCGGCCGTCACCGTCGGCTTCCGGCTGGACTCCGGCGAGCTGCTCCTGGTCTGGACCACCACGCCTGTCTCTTATACACATCT
>JBKPNA010000480.1:0-4022 GCA_046765695.1 Actinomycetota bacterium
ACATCGACTCGGCTATCCGGCTCAGCATCGTGTGCTTCCCGGCCACTGCTGTTGCTGCTCCTCCTGCTGGCGCGGAGTCGGGCCACGGCTGGGCATGGCTGAGAGCGGCAGCGGTGTGATCACCAGCGGCACGCCACTCGAGACGCGGGCTGGAGCCGGTTCGGTTCGGTCCTCCGCTGGCAGCTGCTCGGGCGTGGACGGCGTACTCGGAGGTTCCTCGTCGAGCAGCTCCTCGGCGTCCTCCTCGTGGGCAGGCGGTGGATGCCGGGTCTCGTCCGGCTCCTCGCCGGGCTCCTCTACCTGGGCCCGCTGACCGGACTGGCTCAACACCCAAGTGTCCTTGCTGCCGCCGCCCTGGCTGCTGTTGACCACCAGCTCACCCTCGGGCAACGCGACCCGGGTCAGACCGCCGGGCAGCACCCAGACCTCGTCGCCGCTGTTCACGGCAAAGGGGCGGAGATCCACGTGGCGGGGTCGCAGATGATCTTCGATCAGGGTGGGCACCGTGGACAGCTGAACCAGCGGTTGGGCGATCCAGCCGCGCGGATCGGTGATGATCCGTCGGCGCAGCGCATCGAGCTGTTCCCTGCTTGCCCGCGGGCCGATCACGATTCCCTTGCCGCCGGAGCCGTCCACCGGCTTGACCACGAGTTCGTCCAGCCGGTCCAACACCTCCTCCCGCGCGGCGTCCTCTTCCAGCCGCCAGGTGTCCACATTGCGGATGATCGGGTCCGCGTGCAGGTAGTAACGGATCAGGTCTGGCACGTAGGTGTAGATCAGCTTGTCGTCGGCCACCCCGTTGCCCACCGCGTTGGCCAGGGTGACCCCGCCGGTGCGGACGGCGTTGATCAGGCCCGGCACGCCGAGCATGGAGTCGCTGCGGAAGTGCACCGGGTCCAGGAAGTCGTCGTCGACCCGGCGGTAGATCACGTCGACTCGCTGGGGTCCGGCCGTGGTGCGCATGTAGACCTTGCCGCGGCGGCACTCGAGGTCGCGGCCCTCGACCAGCTCGACTCCCATGGTGCGGGCCAGCAGGGTGTGCTCGAAGTAGGCGGTGTTGTAGACGCCAGGAGTCATCACCACGACGGTCGGCTCGTCGATCCCGGACGGAGCAGCCTTGCGCAGTGCGGCCAGCAGCCGGCTGGGGTAGCCGCCGACCGGTCGGATCCGCTGGTTCGCGAAGGCACCCGGCAGCGCGGTGATCATGGCACTGCGGTTGGTCATCACGTACGACACCCCGCTGGGCACTCGGACGTTGTCCTCCAGCACCCGTACCTCGCCGTCCGGGTTGCGGATCAGGTCGACCCCCGCCACATGAATGCGTACTCCGTTGGCCGGCACGATGCCCCAGACCGCCCGGTGGAAGTGGGTCGAGGAGGTGATCAACTGGCTGGGCACGACCCCGTCCGCGATCACCCGGGCACCGGTATAGATGTCGCCAAGGAATGCCTCGAGCGCCCGCACCCGCTGGGCCACTCCGGTCTCGATGGTGGCCCACTCCTCGGCGGCGATCACCCTCGGCACCAGGTCCAGCGGGAAGGGTCGTTCCACGCCGCCGATGTCGAAGGTGACTCCGGCCTGGGTGTAGTTGTTGGCCAGCGACTCGGCGATGTGGCGCAGTTCGGCGGGGGTTGAGCGGGTCAGCGAGGAGTGGACAGCCCGGTAGGAAGGGCGCACGCCGCCATCGGGGCCGATCATTTCGTCGTACGCCACGCCGGCGCGATAGTTCGCGAGGACGTCCCCCATAGGCTGACATTACTCAACCTGAAACCGGTGTGGTTAGGCCTTGGTCGGCCTACCGCCGTTGGTGCCTTGCCGCGGCAAGCTGGTCGCGGACGCTGGGAGGTTGTCGATCCAGCCGCCGGCTGGGCGTCGGTCTAGTAGAGGTCTTCTTGAATGGAAAGGACAGGACTGTGCCCAACTATCTGCTGGCGATCTACCGGGACGAGTCGGCTGCCGCGCAGGCCGGTGGCGCGGAGGTAAGCGCGCCCTACCGGGAATTCATGGAGCGGCGGGCCGGAGCGTTGCGCGGCGGTGCCGCATTGGAATCGGCGTCGACGGCGAAGTGCGTGCGCTCGGACGACGGTGGCTTCGCGGTAACCGACGGGCCGTTCGCGGAGGCGAAGGAGGTGCTGGGCGGCTACTACGTGATCGAGGCCGCGGACCTGGCTGAGGCTGTGGCGATCGCGCGGGAAGTACCGGCGCCGTTCGGCGGGGTCGAGGTGCGGCCGATCAGGGTGCTGAGCTGACCGTGGCCGCTAGCGCGGAGGTCGCCGCGGCAGTGGCGGACGCGCATCGCCGGGAGTGGGCGTTCGTGTTGGCGGCGACTGTCCGCACCGCGTCCGATCTGGACGCTGCGGAAGAGGCGGTGCAGGACGCCTACGCCTCGGCTCTGGCGACCTGGGACGTGCGGGGCATACCCCGCAACGCCGGCGCCTGGCTGACCACGGCTGCCCGCCGGCGAGCCCTCGATCTCCGCCGCCGGGCGGCGGTCGCCAACCGTGCGCTGCCACAGCTGCTGCCCGTCGACCCCGAAGGCGAGTCGGGGCCGATCGCCGATGACCGACTGCGGCTCGTGTTCACCTGCTGCCACCCGGTGCTGTCGGAGGAGGCGCAGGTGGCGCTCACCCTGCGGCTGATCTGCGGCCTGTCGACGACGGAGGTGGCGCGGGCGTTCCTGGTGAGCGAGCCCACGATGGCGGCCAGGATCACCCGGGCCAAGAAGAAGATCGCCGGCGCGCAGATCGCTTACCAGGTGCCCGAGCCGGACGAACTGCCGGACCGGTTGCAGCCGGTCCTGTCGGTGGTGCACCTCGTTTACACCACGGGTCATACCGCGCCGGAGGGCGAGAACCTGATGCGGCGCGGACTGGCCGAGCGAGGGCTGGAGCTGGCGATCCTGCTGAGACAGCTGCTGCCGCGCGAGGTTGAGGTTGCGGGCCTGCTGGCCCTGATTCTGCTCACCGATGCGCGCCGACCCGCCCGGCTCGGTGGCGACGGGGTGCCAGTGCTGCTGGAGAGACAGGATCGTGGCGTGTGGGATCGGAGCGAGATCACGGCCGGTCTGCGGATGCTGACACACGCGTTCGAGTTGGGTCGGCCGGGACGGTTCACTCTGATGGCAGCGATCGCAGCAGTTCACGACGAGGCGCCCACATGGGCGGACACAGACTGGCAGCAGATCCGCGGGCTCTACGACGTGCTGCACGACGTCTGGCCGTCCCCGATCGTCGCGCTGAACCGGGCGATCGCCATCGGCTTCGCTGACAGCCCAGCGGCCGGTCTAGCCGAACTGGACGATCTTGGGACCGAGCCGGTGCTCGCCGGCTACGGCTATCTCGCCGCGGCACGCGCGGACTTCCTCGCCCGCCTCGGCCGCACCTCGGAAGCCCGTCTGGCTTATCAGGAGGCGCTGCTGCTGACCGGCAACGCCGCCGAGCGGCGGCTGCTGGAAAACAAGCTCAAGGACCTGTCGGCGATCTGAGCTGCCACCAGCGCCCTGGAACCTTGACTGTCACGTGTGGTTAGACCTTGGTCGGCCTACTGTCGTCGGTGGGCTCGGGCGGTGAGGGTGCTCCGGATGCGGTTGTTGATCAGGGGTGTTCGGTCGCGGTCGATCCATCGGGGTGGTCGCCATTGGGGGAGTGCGTCGGGGTTGATCTGGCATTCCCAGCCGCGGGTGGCGAAGTTGTGGTGGTGGTATCTGCAGAGCAGGGTGAGGTTGTCAAGATCGGTAGCGCCACCCTGGATCCAAGGGACGACATGATGGCGTTCGCACCATTCGGGTGGCGTGTCGCAGCCGGGGAAGGAGCAGCCTTGGTCGCGGGCGTAGAGGGCGAGGGTTTGGCTGCGGCTGGCGATGCGTCGGGTGCGGCCGAGTCGTAGCACTTGGCCTTGTTGGGTGAGGAAGGCGGTGTAGATGTCGGCTTGGTCGGCGAGTTGTCGGGCGGTGTCGGTGCGGATCAGGGTGCCGTCGCTGGTGACGGCGTAGCCGGTGTTGCGAAGCAGGTTGTCGAGGTCGA
>JBKPNA010000481.1:0-17018 GCA_046765695.1 Actinomycetota bacterium
GGCGTAGATCGCCTGGCGTACCTCCGGGTTCTCCCAGTTCAGGTCGGGCTGCTTGGGCGAGAACAGATGGAGGTAGTACTCGCCGCTCGTGGGGTCGAACTGCCAGGCCGAACCGTGGAACACCGACTCCCAGTTGGTCGGCTCAGCTCCTTCGGCGCCGGGTGCGACGCCCTGACGGGGCGGCCGCCAGAAGTACCAGTCGCGCTTCGGTGAGTCCGGACCACGGGACTCGGCGAACCAGGGATGCTCGTCCGAGGTGTGGTTGACCACCAGGTCCATGATCAACTTGATGCCGCGGACATGCAGCCCCGCGATCATCTCGTCCAGCTCGGCGAGAGTGCCGAACAGCGGGTCGACGTCTTGATAGTTGCTGATGTCGTACCCGTTGTCGTCCATCGGGGAGGTGTAGACCGGGGACAGCCACACCACATCCACTCCCAGCTCGGCCAGGTAGTCCAGCCGCTGGTTGATGCCCGGGATGTCGCCCGTACCATCGCCGTTGCTGTCGGCGAACGACCGCGGATAGATCTGGTAGACCACCGCGGTCTTCCACCAGCCCTCCGGCCGGTCGACGGTGACAAGGGGACTGGTTGTGGCGGTACTGCTGGTCACGGCCTCGATCCTTACACGAGCCGCCGACACCCTCCGAAACCGGTCACAGACGACAGGTTTTTGGCCTTAAGGAGTGTCGTATCTGACCGGTTTCGCTAAGGCGTGAGGCGTTCGGTCAGCGATTGCATCTCGGCCTCCATGTTGCGCCGTGCGGCTTCGGTCAGCCGGCGGCCCTTGGCCGTGCGGAAGATCTCTCCGTCGCCGAGCTGAGTCAAGATCGCGAGCCGACCTGCCAGGAAGCCCTGCTCCGCGACTCCCGCGTACTCCTGCCGGATCTGCTCGACGTACCGCTGGTACGCCTCGGGCTCCGCGGCCAGGATGGACAGGTCCGCATCGCAAAGCAGCTCGCCCTCGGGATCACGCGCACCGGGCAGGTGAGTCTCCGTCAGCCGCACGAGCCGGGCAACCTGGTTCAGATCCTCCTGCTCCAGCCCCACCCGGCCGAGCGTCCGGACCGCCAGCCGGGCCGAGGCCTCCTCGTTGCTGACCTGGCCGGCCGGGATCGCGTACACCGCGTCGTGGAACCAGGCCGCCAGCCGCACCAGAAACAGATCCTGGTCCTCCGCCAGCTCGTCGATCATGACCAGGACATGGCGGAGGTGGTCCGTGGTGTGGTAGCGCCGGTGCGGCTCGGCGTAGCGACGGAGCAGATCTTCGCCGATCTCCGGCTGGTCCGGCAGCGTGGCGCTCCAGCGCTCTCGCAGATCGTCGTTCATGCTTCTTCGTCGGGCGGCGTCGGCACGGCCTCCCGCGGTGACTCCTCAGGGACCTCCTCGCCGGCCAGGTGCCCGGCGTCGTTGAACGTCACGAGCTCCCACTCCGATCGACTGTCGGCTCCGCGCTCGTGGCGCCAGTGCGTGATGCTGGAATTGAGCGCCGCGAAGCGCACCTTGTTGCCGGTCCCGCCCACCCCGAACGCGAGGTGGAACGAGACCTCCAGCACCCCGCCATGACACACCGCGACCACTGTCTGGTCCTCGTGCCGGGCGACCAGGTTGGCCAGCGCCCGGCCAGCGCGTACCAGGAACGTGGCCCAGCTCTCCCCGCCCGGCGAGAACTCCCGAAACGGGTCGGTCAGACCCGAAGTGTCGGGGACGGCGAAGCGGGTTCGCCATTCCTCCACCGACAGACCGTCGGCCTCGCCCGGACGAAGCTCCTGGAGGTCGTCGTCGCGCTGGATCGGCAGGTCGAGTGCTCGGGCGACGTAGTCGCCGGTCTCCAGCGCCCGCGGCAGCGTGCTGACGTAAAGCTGGTCGGCACGAAAGCCGTCCGCCCGGAGCCGCTCCTCCAACAGCTCGGCCTGCCGCCGGCCACGTCCGGTCAGACCCGTGTCGCCGCGCATCCCGCCGATGATCGGCTCGACGTTGACCACGGCCTCACCGTGCCGGATCAGGTACAGGTCTGTCGTCATCGATCCTCCAGCCAGCAAGCCTCAGTGGGCATCGGGTCCACCGCCGTCCGGCCGGCCGGTCAGATAACGCGCCGGGATGTCGAGCAGCCGGTCGGCGTCCCAGGGTCGTTGCCACCCTGCCAGATCCAGTACGCCGTCGAGCAGTTGGGCGGTCAGCCCCCAGATCAGGTGGTCGTCGACCGCAAACGCGGGGCCGGTGTAGCCGCGGGGATGCTTCACCCGGGCCCGGTTGGCCGGATCGACCAGTACGGCGACCGGCACCAGGAGCACCGAGGCCACCTCCCGCGAGTCCACGGCGGTTGCCGGACTACGCCGAGCCCACCAGCCCACCACCCCGGTGACATCGAACCCGCTGACCTGCACGTGCGCCGGTGGCAGCTGGCCGAGCACCTCGATCCCGGTACGGTCGACACCGGTCTCCTCCACCGTCTCCCGCAGCGCGGTGTCGGCCAGGTCGACGTCGCCGGGGTCGGCGGCGCCACCGGGAAAGGCGATCTGCGCGGCGTGCGTACGCATGGTGGACGGACGCTCCACGAACAAGATCTCCGGGCCCTGCTCGCCTTCGCCGACCAGGATGAGGACCGCGGCCGGCCGCGCCCCGACACCCGGCCGGGTGACCATGACCGGCTTGAGCCGAGCCGGATCAGCCAGGGCCTCGGTGAGCCTGGTCAGCCACTCCGGAGGGGCAACGTGCGCCAGACTCACAGCGCCACCCCGAGATGTTGCCTGGCCTCGGATCGGATCTGCTCCGCCGATGCGAACGGCCCGGTGTGCCGGTAGGCGATCGTCCCGTCGGGACGGACGAAGAAGGTCTGCGGCGGTCCGGTGATCTGCAGCGGCCCCGATAGCGCCCGGTCCGGGTCGACGAGCTGCGGGAACCGCCACCCCAGCACCCGGGCGAACTCGATGGCCCGGTCGGGCCGCGGGTCGTCGTAATCGATGCCGAGGATGACTAGTGCGGACCTGTTGGCCACAGCCACCTCGGAGAGGTGCGGCGCCTCATCCTGGCAGGGCCCGCACCACTGGGCCCACACATTGATCAACATCGGCTGTCCGCGCAAGCCGGCCAGCCGGACCTGCCGACCCCCGCCCAGGCAGTTCAGCACGAGATCCGGCAGCCCAGCATCGACCGCTTTCGCGTGCGGGTCGGAACCCGGGCAGTCCTCGATCCCGGCGGCCTTCTTCTGTGCAGCCAGCTCACTCGGGGCGACCACAGGTTCCGTCGGTTCTGGCAGGCTCGGCTCGGCGGTGGCGCCCGAGCCGCCGCTGCAGGCCGCCAGCGCCAGGACCGCCAGCGCCGCCAACCCCGTCCGGCGTCTCATCCGCGCGGCTCGCGGACGAGCTTGGCTGCCTTGACCGGGTCGGTCTCCCCCGCACCGTACGAAGGGCACCAGCGAGCGACCGGGCACGCGCCGCAGGCGGGGTTGCGGGCATGACACCGGCGCCGGCCGTGCCAGATCACGTTGTGGCAGAGCTGGGTCCAGTCTCGTGGCGGGAAGAGGGCGCCGACCGCGGCCTCGACCTTGTCCGGATCGGTCTCCGCCGTCCAGCCGAATCGGCGGACCAGCCGGCCGAAGTGGGTGTCCACGGTGATCCCCGGCACGCCGAACGCGTTGCCCAGTACCACGTTGGCGGTCTTCCGGCCGACCCCCGGCAGGGAGTCCAACTGCTCGAGAGTGCCCGGGACCTCGCCGCCGAAGCGCTCCACCAGCGCCGCCCCGAGCTTGATCAGCGTGTCGGTCTTGGCCCGGAAGAAGCCGGTGGGCATGATCAACTGCTCCAGCTGCTCCCGGTCGGCCGCCGCGTACGCCGCCGCGTCGGGGTAGCGAGCAAAGAGGGTCGGAGTCACCGAGTTGACCCGCTTGTCGGTGCTCTGGGCGGACAAGATGGTGGCCACCAACAGCTCCAGCGGAGTTCGGAAGTCCAGCTCGGTCCAAGCGTCCGGGTAGGTCTCGGCCAACACTCGGTTGATGGTGCGCGCCCGGCGCACCAGGGCAGTGCGCGATTTGTCGAAGGGCGTTGGAACTGCCCCCTCGGCTGCCGCCGGAGGCGAGGACGTGACGCTGCTGGACCTGCTCACCGGCATGGGTTTGACCCTACCCAGTGCCCACGGTCAGGAGGGCACGAGTGGGCCGCAGCGACTCCTGCCCTTCGCAGCTGTTGCAGAGTAGCCTTACGCGTACCGCCGGGAGGTTGATCAAGGAGGCTGCGCGTGGACCCGGAAGTCCTGAAGAAGGCGCCTCTGTTCGCCGGACTCGAGGACGACTCCGCGACCGCCCTCGCCTCGGCCATGGGGACCATCCAGTTGAAAAAGGGCGAGGTGCTGTTCCACGAGGGGGACTCCGAGGACCGGCTGTACGTCGTGGTCAGCGGCAAGATCAAACTCGGTCGCAGCGGTTCGGCCGGACGTGAGAACCTGCTGGCGGTGCTGGGTCCGGGCCAGATGTTCGGTGAGCTGTCGGTGTTCGACCCGGGGCCTCGGTCGACCACTGCCACGGCGGTGACGGCGTGCGAGATCCGGACGTTGGAGCATGACGAGCTGATGGGCTGGCTGACGGGCAGGCCGGAGGTGGCACAGGGGCTGCTCGGCCAGATGGCCGCACGGCTGCGCCGAGCAAATGACGTGGTGGCCGATCTGGTCTTCTCCGACGTGCCCGGCCGAGTCGCCAAACAATTGCTCGAGCTTGCCAAGCGCTTCGGCGACCAGGCAGATGACGGCATCCATGTCCACCACGACCTGACCCAGGAGGAGCTGGCCCAGCTGGTCGGTGCCTCTCGGGAGACCGTGAACAAGGCCCTTGCCGACTTCGCCGCCCGCGGCTGGATCCGTCTCGAGCCGCGCTCGGTGACGATCCTCGACGTCGAACGCGTCGAGCGCCGCGCACGATAATCGTCTCCTCGCAGACCTTCACCCGCTCCTTGGGCATCCTCTCCTGGTGCGTTTGGGGGCACTCGCCTCGCAACCATCCGCACCTCCGCAAGCTCCGGTGCTCCCGCCAGGCCCATCCACGCTCCGCGAGTGTCCCCAAACGCACGAGAGGATGACTGTAGGTGAGGGTCTACTTGGTGCCGAGGGTGACCGTCGCGGTCTGCGGTGACCCGCCGTCGCGGACATAGGTGACGGTGACCTTGGTGCCCGGGGCGTAGTAGCGGATCGCGGCGATCAGCCCATCGGAACTGCCGACCTCGAAGTTGTCGACCTTGGTCACGATGTCGCCGGACTGCAGCCCTGCCGTCGCGGCGGGGCCTCCATCGGTCACCGCCTGCAGCGTCGCGCCGGTGGATTCGACCGCGTTCGAGTCGCTGCCCGCCAAGGTCACGCCGAGTGAGGAATCAGCCGACTTGCCCGTAGCGATGAGCTCACCGGCGACCCGGACGGCCAGGTCTGAGGGGATGGCGAACCCGATACCGATGTTGCCGGACTGACTGGTTCCGGAGGTCGTGGCAATCGAGGAGTTGATACCCACGACGGCGCCATTGAGATCGACCAGCGGACCGCCGGAGTTGCCCGGGTTGATTGCCGCATCGGTCTGTACCGCCAGGTAGACCGCACCGTCATCGCTGCCCGAACGCACCGGACGAGCCGTGTTGGACACGATGCCGCTGGTCACCGACTCCGACAGCCCCAACGGTGCTCCGGCGGCGACCACCGTCTGTCCCACCTCCAGGGATCCCGACTTGCCGAAGGTCGCCGGCACCAGCTTCGAGATGCCGGAGACCTTGATCACGGCGAGGTCGTTGCTGACGGAGGTGCCCACGATCGTGGCGGTCGCTGTGCTCGCGTCGGGGAACGTGACCGTGATCTCACCCGAGCGGGACGCAGCCTCGACCACGTGGTTGTTGGTCAGGATGTGTCCGTCGGCGTCGAGCACCACCCCGGTGCCAACGTCCATGCCGTTGCCGCTCTGCACACTGATGGTGACCACCGACGGTTCGATCTTCGCCGCTGCGGCTGCGACGGTTCCGTCGAGTCGCGGGCTCTGCGCCGCCGGAAGCGTGCTCACACTGATGGGTGAGGTCGCCCGGTCGGCGACCAAGGTCGCGTACGAGCCGACCCCGACCCCCGCACCCAGCACCGCGGACATCGCCGCGGCGGCGATCACCGTGCCGACGCCACGCCGGCGCTTGGCGGCTGTCGCCGTCGCAGGCGGCAGGTCGGTGACCAGGGGGACCCCCGCCGGAGCGGGGAAATCGGCCGCCGTATAGCCGCCGACCCGCCGGTCGTCGGTGAAGTCCGGGCGCTGGCCCGCGGAAGAGAAGGGTGGGGTGTTCAGTCCGTGCCGCTCGTCGCTGTTCATGCATCGACGGTGCCGCGGAAGACTGTGGCTTAGCTGTGCGAACCCTCTGAGTTGGCCAGGTACTCAAGTTGGGCGCGCACCGACTGCTCAGCCGCCGGCCAGAGGCCGCGATCCACCTCCGCATAGACCCGGGCGACCACCTCGGCCGGCGTACGCGCCCCCGCCGCCAGCGCGGTCCGCACCTGCTCCAGCCGATCCAGCCGGTGTTCGCGGTAGTACGCCAACCAGTCGGCCGGTTCGCTCACCACAGGCCCATGACCAGGCAGGATCTCCGTGATGTCCCGTTCAGCCACCAGCCGCTGCAACCGCGCAAGCGAGCCGAGATAGGCGGTCAGGTCACCGTCTGGATAGGTGATCACCGTCGTACCCCGGCCCAGCACCATGTCGCCGCTGAGCAGCCGGACTTCCCCATCCGCGCCCTCGACCAGCAGCGACACAGAGTCGCTGGTGTGACCGGGCGTCGCGACCACGGTCAGCGACGCACGGGCAACCTCCAGCCGTTCACCGTCAGCCAACCCAGCCGGCCCGACCTGCAGCTGTGTGTCGGCCGCGCGTACGCCGCACCCGGCCCGCTCGGCCAGCGTCGCCGCAGCCTCGGAGTGATCGAGATGTCGATGGGTAACCAGCACGGCGGCGACTCCACCCGGCGCGGCGGCCACGATGGCGTCGAGGTGTTCCTCCAGCAACGGCCCGGGGTCGACGACAACGACGGAACCCCGCCCCGGGTCACCGACCAGCCAGGTGTTGGTTCCCTCCAGGGTCATCGGTCCGGGGTTGGCTGCGCGGATCATCCGCAGGTACGTCGCCTGGGTCACCGAGGTTCCTCACCAGGTACCGGATACCGGAACTGCCAGCCGTCGGCTCCCTGTACCAGCTGCGGCAGCACCCGCTCGACGACCCGGTCGATCGCAGCCTGCCGGATCGCGCCGAGCGAGCCCAGCTCGGACAGCTCGAGCAGGATAGACAGAGTAGGCGGCATCAACGCGATCCGACCGGCCCGCTCGGCGGCCAGCGCGGCCTCCGGCGTGGACCATTCCGCGAGGTCCGTCTCGCCCGACCGGTCCTCGGCGTGCTGTCCGTCCGGCAGCTCGGCGAGGAAGAAGTAGGTGTCGTAGCGGCGCGGCTCGATCTCGGGAGTCACCCAGTGCGCCCAGGGCAGCAGCGCGGCAGCGTTCAGCCGCACGCCGGTCTCCTCCTCGGTCTCCCGAACCGCGCAGCGCTGGATCGGGTCGTCGGCAGACTCGTCAGCCCGATCCAGACCCCCGCCCGGAAAGACCACCATCGAGGCCGCGAACGCCATCCGGGCGTGCCGGTGCAGCAGGTATGTCTCGACCCCGGTGCCGGCAGGCCGCAGCAACACCACGCTGGCTGCCGTACGCGGCGCAGCGGCGACCGACTCCGGCGTCCAGGCCGCCACCCGCTGGAGAATCCGGTCAGGTACCTGGGACGGCAGCCGGGCGAGCACGTCCAGCGAGTGCGACGGCACAGCACCGCCTCAGAAGTGGTGAGTGACCGGATGGGAACCGGCGGCGACCACGAGTTCCACCTCAACCGGCGCGTCCAGCGGCAGGCTCGTCACCCCGACCGCACTGCGGGCGTGCTGGCCGGCTACGCCGAAGATTTCCTGCAGCAGATCACTGGCTCCGTTGGCCACCTGCGGGTGCCCGGTGAACCCCGGCGCACTCGAGACATAGACCACGACCTTGACGATCCTGGCGATGACGTCGAGGTCCCCGGTGGCCTCTGCCACCGCTGCCAGCGCGTTCAGCGCCGCGGTGCGGGCACAGGCGTACGCCTGCTCCGTGCTCACCGCCTCCCCTACCTGCCCCACCGCCTGCAGCTGGCCGTCGACGAGCGGCACCTGGCCGGCGGTGAAGACTAGATCGGAGAACCGGACAGCAGGAACGTACGCCGCCACGGGTGCCGGCACGGCAGGCAGCGTCAGACCGAGATCGGCCATCCGCTCCGAAGCGAGCTTCACGAGACGAGAGGCCGCTTCAGATAGGCCACCATGTTCTCCGGATTGAGCCCGGGCACGACCTGCACCAGCTCCCAGCCGTCCTGACCCCAGTTGTCCAGAATCTGTTTCGTCGCATGCACCAGCAGCGGCACAGTCGCGTACTCCCACTTCGTCATGGGGTCAGGCTATCGAGCGGCCTCCTTCTCGGTTGCCGGCATTGGGACCACCATCGAACCCTGCGAGCTCTCAGACGCAGAGACAGAACGGATGTCCGGACGGGTCGAGGAAGACCCTGAAGCTGTCCGATTGTTCAGGTCCCTCGACTGGTCGCGCCCCGATCGAAACGGCGTACGCCGAGGCGGCTTCCATGTCGTCGACTATCAGGTCCAAGTGCAACTGCTGCGGCACTTCGTTGTCCGGCCAGGTTGGCGGCTTGTGGTTGAGCGCGAGCTGGAAGGCCATCTTGCTTTCGCCGCCGCCACTGATGGTGATCCAGTCGTCGCTGGTGTGCTGGATCTGCCAGCCGAGCAGCGTGGTATAGAACTCCGCCATCCGGGGCGGGTCGTCGGTGTCCAGCACGACGATGTCCATGTCGATCCTCGGCCGGGCCGAGGTCTGAGTCTCCGTAGTTTCGGTCATGCCCGCATCCTTGCCGTCCCCACTGACAGCCGGTGCCGCGCCGCACTCCCCCGACGTTTGCCGCGCCGCACTCCCCGACGCTTGCCGTCACAAGACGGCAAACGAGTGTCCGAGAAGCCGCCGAGACACCCGCCAGCCGTCTTGAGACGGCAAACGTCGCAGAAGCACCACGCTCATGTCCCAGCCGCCCGCCATTACTATCGGGCCCATGACCATCGGCATCCTGGGTGGTACGGGGCCCCAGGGTCGAGGTCTCACCCGCCGGCTGGCCGCCGCGGGCCATCGGATCGTGATCGGCAGCCGGTCCGCGGACCGGGCCCAAGCCGTCGCCGCCGGCTACGCCGACGTTGGCAAGGTCACCGGCGCGGACAACGCCGGAGCCGCCGCAGCCGATCTGGTGATCGTCACGGTCCCGTACGAGGGCCATGCCGACCTGCTCAGGACGTACGCCGCCGATCTCGCGAACAAGATCGTCGTCGACTGCGTCAATCCGCTCGGCTTCGACGCCAAGGGTCCCTACCCGCTGCGGGTTCCGGCCGGCTCGGCCGCAGAGGAGGCGCAGCAGATCCTGCGGGACTCCACGGTGATCGCCGCCTTTCACCATGTCAGTGCCGTGCTGCTGGACGATCCGGCCGTCAGCCACATCGAAGGTGATGTGCTGGTCCTTGGCGAGGACCGGGAGGCCGTACGCCAAGTGTGCGAGCTGGCAACCGCGATCCCGGGCGCCCGTGGTCTCTATGCCGGGCGGCTGCGCAATGCAGGCCAGGTCGAGGCGCTCACCGCCAACCTGATCGCGATCAACCGCCGCTACAAGGCCCACTCCAGCATCAAGATCACGGATCTGCCGTGAGCGGGACGGCGGGCGTCAGCGGGATCGCGCCACGGCACACCTTGCACGTCGTCAGCGGCAAGGGCGGCACCGGCAAGACAACCATCGCCGCGGCGCTGGCGTGCGCTCTGGCCGGTCGTGACCGCCGGGTGCTGCTCTGCGAGGTCGAGGGACGCGACGGGATCACCGAGGTGTTCGGCGCGCACGACCTGGTGGGCGATCAGGAACGCCGACTGAGCCGCACACCCTCCGGCGGCAGCGTCTACGGGCTGTCCATCGACGCCGAGGACGCTCTGGCGGAGTACCTGGAGACCTTCTACCACCTGGGCCTGGCCGGCAGAGCCCTGGACCGCTTCGGGGCCGTGGACTTCGCCACGTCGATCGCGCCCGGGCTGCGCGACGTGCTGCTCACCGGCAAGGTGTACGAGGCGGTCCGGCGGCGTGAGAAGCGGCTCCGCAACTCCTACGACGCCGTCGTGCTCGACGCCCCGCCCACCGGGCGGATCGCCCAGTTCCTGAACGTGCACGAGGCGGTGTCGGGGCTGGCCAAGGTCGGTCCGATCCGCCACCAGGCCGACTCGATCATGCGGGTACTCCGCTCGACGACCACCGTCGTGCACCTGGTCACGCTGCTGGAGGACATGCCGGTAACGGAGACGGAGGAGGCGCTTACAGCCCTGCGACCGACCCATATCCGGGTCGGCACGGTGATCGAAAACATGGTGCGGCCGAGCCCGTTGGTCCCCGCCCGACTGGCGGCGGCGGCACGGGGAGCGATCGCCATGGAGGTGCCCGGGCTCAGTGCCAGGCAGAACACCGCGCTGGCCGAAGAGTTCGCCGTGGAGGCCGCCCGAACCCTGCAGCAGCAACAGCGGCACGACCGGCTGACCGACCTCGGGTTGCCGCTCGTCCAGGTCGAGTTCGATCCGGCCGGGATCGATGAGGGCGCGATCTTCGCGATCGCCGACCAGCTGCGCGACCAGCTCAGCCTGGAGGCACCATGACGCAGGACTTCCTTGACCTGGACAAGGTCATCGACGATCCAGAGATCAAGATCATCATCTGTTGCGGCTCGGGCGGGGTCGGCAAGACGACCACCTCGGCCGCGATCGCCGTACGGGCGGCCGAGGCGGGCCGCAAGGTCGTGGTCCTCACCATCGACCCGGCCCGTCGGCTGGCCCAGTCCCTCGGCTTGGGTGAGCTGGACAACACTCCGCGCCCCGTGGCGGAGATCGACACGGCGGCCGGCGGCCGGCTCGACGCCATGATGCTGGACATGAAGCGGACCTTCGACGACGTCGTGGTTGCACACTCGACACCAGACAAGGCCGCGCAGATCCTGGCCAACCCGTTCTACCAGGCGCTGTCCTCCTCCTTCTCCGGCACTCAGGAATACATGGCCATGGAGAAGCTTGGGCAGTTACATACTGCCGCCGAGGAGGACGGCCGCTGGGACCTGATCGTGGTGGACACCCCACCGTCCCGCTCCGCGCTGGACTTCCTGGAGGCGCCGGAGCACCTCAGCGCGCTGCTGGACGGCCGCTTCCTGCGGCTGCTGCTCGCCCCGGCACGAGGGCCGTTACGCCTGATGGGCGTCGGGTTCAACATCGCCTCGGCGGTGATGACCAAGGTGCTCGGAGCGCAGATCATCCACGACGTGCAGACCTTCGCCACCGCGTTCGAGGCGTTGTTCGGCGGTTTCCGGCAGCGCGCTGCCGGCACGTTCGCCCTGCTGTCGTCACGGCATACCACGTTCGTGGTGGTGGCGACGCCGCAACG
This sequence comes from Actinomycetota bacterium, assembly GCA_046765695.1. GTDB lineage: Bacteria > Actinomycetota > Actinomycetes > Propionibacteriales > Propionibacteriaceae > Microlunatus. The sequence goes on from JBKPNA010000481.1 coordinate 11,529, forward strand.
CGACGCGCTCCGAGAGGCTGAATACTTCGTCGACAGGCTCAGCGAGGAGCAGATGCCGCTCTGCGGCCTGGTGCTCAACCGGGTTCACACCACGGCGCTGGACATCTCGCCGGAACGCGCCCTCTCCCTGGCCGAGGATCTCGACCCGGAGGCGTACGCGCTGGAGGTCGAGGCGCTACGCCGGCATGCGAGCCTGATGCGCCTGATCGGCACCGAAGCTCGGCAGATGGCCAGGTTCTGCGCGTCCCGGCCGGGAGTCGCGCAGACCCGCGTTCAGTCCTTACCGACCGATGTGACCGACCTCGAGGCGCTGCGCCGGGTCGGTGACTTCTTGGCCGACAAGGACTGATCGGCCTGCTTGGCCTGACCCATCAGCAGCGAGCTCCAGGACGTGACCTCGGTGTGCTGTCGCAACAGCAACCGGCGTTCCCGCTCGGTCATCCCTCCCCAGATCCCCCACTCGATGCGGTTGTCCAGAGCCTCAGCCAGGCACTCGAACCGCACCGGGCAGCCGGAGCACAGGAGGCGGGCTCGCTTCTGATCTGATGCTTCTGGAAACAGTGCGTCTTCCATGCCCCGACATTTGGCGCGCATGGTCCAGTCATCGCTTTGCACTGCAGTCACGCTGCTTCTCCCCTTGACACTGACATGAAGCCATACCAGGCATTCCCCGGCCCGTGCGGTACGGCAACAGGAATGCTACGAAGGGAGTTCGGAGCTGGCTAGTGTACGGAGTGCGATATTTTCCGTTTTGTGACCTTCTACGAAACGAATCTACGCCGACGCAACGAATCCGATACACAGGCGTGATTCGAGATGGTCGGCGGCCTCCCGTACGCTGGAGCCCATGCCGCTTACGCCCCGACGCGTTGGGAGCATTGCCTACTCGCTGTTGATGTTCGGGATCGTCAGCGTGCTCGCGGGCGTCCTGATCGCCGGTCTGTTCGTCCCCTTCGTCGGCATGGCGGGAGTGAGCGGACGGGCCGCCGCGTCCGAGCTGGACAACCTGCCGGCCGAGCTGTCGACTCCTGCGCCGGCGACCAGGTCGAAGGTGTTGATGGCCAACGGCAAGGTCCTCGCGTTCTTCTACGACGAGAACCGGATCCCCGTGCCGCTGTCCAAGATCGCCCCGGTGATGCGCCAGGCCCAGCTGGCGATCGAGGACCACCGCTTCTACGAGCACGGCGCGCTGGACTTCAAGGGCACGTTGCGCGCGCTGATCCGCAACACCACCAGCGACGACGTGCAGGGCGGCTCGTCGATCACTCAGCAGTACGTGAAGATGGTGCAGGTCGAGGCGTGCCTGGCCAAAGGCGACACCCAGTGTGTGAAGGATGCGCAGGCGCCCACCATCGAGCGCAAGATCCGTGAGCTGCGCTACGCGATCGCCATGGAAAAGAAGTTGACCAAGGACCAGATCCTCGAGCGCTATCTGACCATCGCCTACTACGGGCAGGGCGCCTACGGGGTCGAGGCCGCCGCCCGGCACTACTTCTCCACCCACGCCGAGGACCTCACGCTGTCCCAGGCGGCGATGCTGGCCGGGCTCGTGCAGAACCCGGACGCCAACAACCCGGTCCGGAACCCCAGCGCGGCGCTGGATCGCCGTGACGTCGTGATCAACCGGATGGCCGAGCTCAAGCTGATCACCGCTGACCAGGCCGCGAAGGCCAAGAAGGTCGGCTGGGATCCCAAGAAGGTGAAACGAACCCGCAACGGCTGCGTGGGTACGCGGTATCCGTTCCTCTGCGACTACGTCTACGAGACGCTGAAGAAGACTCCCAGCCTCGGCAAGACCGAGGAAGAGCGGGAGAACATGATCAAGCGTGGCGGGTTGACGATCCAGACCGCGATCGACCCGACAACCCAGGACCTGGCTGAGCGGAAGGTCGCCGCCGTGGTCGGCCCGACCGACCCCATCATCTCCACCATGAACATGATCCAGCCGGGCACCGGCCTGATCGTTGCCATGGCCCAGAGCCGACCGGTGATGGGCAGCAACGCGAAGAAGGGCCAGACGTACTGGAACCTGGCGGTCGACCCGGCGATGGGCGGCATCCAGGGCTACCAGGCGGGGTCGACGTTCAAGGCGTTCACCGCCGCGGCCGCGCTGGAGAAGGGCATCCCGATCAGCAAGAAGTTCAACGCCAAGTCACCGATGGATTTCTCCGGCCGGTCGTTCCAGAGCTGCCGGGGCCGAGAGCACGTGTACGGCAAGTACCGGGTCAGCAACTCGGTTCATGGCTATGGCGGCGTGATGAACATGACTAGGGCAGCCGAGGGCTCGGTCAACACCTACTTCCTGCAGCTCGAGATGGCCACTGGCATGTGCCGGGTGACCAAGATGGCCAAGAAGCTCGGCGTCAAGTTGGGACATCCGATCGGCCGGCCGCCGTTGGACATCGTCGACTACTACCAAGACAAGCCGTCGTTCACCCTGGGCACCGCCGAGGTCAGCCCGCTGTCGATGGCCGAGGCGTACGCGACCGTCGCCGCCCGCGGCGTCCACTGCAACCCGATCATCGTCTCCAAGATCACCACCCGGGCCGGCAAGAATCTGCAGATCCCGAACGCCAACTGCCGCCGAGTGATGGACAAGGACGTGGCGGACGGTGTGAACAAGATCTTGCAGTCAGTGGTGAACAAGGGAACCGGCAAGCGCGCCCGCATCTTCGGTGAAGGTCAGATCGCCGGCAAGACCGGCACGATCAACAGCAACGAGGCAGTCTGGTTCGCCGGCTACACCCCGGAGATCGCCGGGGTCGCGATGATCTCCATCGACAACACCAAGAGCCCGTTCATCAAGAGCTCCAGACTGCGGAAGAAGGGCGACTACTTCCGCCGTGGCGGCGTGAAGGGGTACCGGGTGCCGTCGACTCACAAGTATCTGGAGGGCTCGGGCAGCGGCGACGCCGGAATGAAGATCTGGCGGCCGGTGATGCAGGAATATCTGAAGAAGGTGCCGAACACCCCCTTCAACAACCCGCCGCGGCGCATCGAGGTCGGCCGCCAGGTAACCGTGCCCAACGTCTACGGGCTGAGCATCGCAGCCGCCATCCGGAAGTTCGAGCGGGCAGGCTTCACTGTGGAGACGCAGTTCGTCTACAGCGACTCGGTGGCTGCGGGCGGATTCTTGGGCTGGTCCCCCAGCCCCGGTCAGAGCATCTCTGAGTTCGGCACCATCTACCTACTGCGCTCGAAGGGCAAGGACCCAGCCGCCGTTGCAGCCCAGCAGAAGGCGCAGCAGGAGGCCCAGCAGAAGGCCCAGGAAGAGGCAAAGAAGAAGGCCCAGGAGCGCCAGCAGCCTCCCCCCCCGAAGAAGTGGAAACCTCCGAGGGTGCGCTAGGGCCCTTGATCCCCTTCCACCCGTTCGGGCGGGCCGTCACCCTGGCGGCAGCTCATCCGAACAGCTTCAGCTGAGTTGGCGCCGCACTTCAGCGGCCACCGCGCCGCCGTCGGCCTTGCCCTTGGTCTGCGGCGTCACCACAGCCATCACCTTGCCCATCCCCCGCACACCCAGTTCCCCAGCGCCGGTTTGCGCAATGGCTTGGGCCACGATGTGGCTGATCTCTTCCGGTTGCAGCTGCCGGGGCAGGTAGTCGGCCAACACCGCGGACTCGGCGTGCTCCTTCTCAGCCAGTTCCGGTCGGCCGGCCGCGGCGTACGCCTCCTCCGCCTCTCGTCGTTTCTTGGCCTCGCGGATCACCACATCGAGCACCTGCTGGTCCGACAGCTCGATCGCTTCGGCGCCGGCGACCTCCGCCTCGCTGATTGCGGACAAGACCATCCTGATGGTGCCGGAGCGGACCTTGTCTCGCGCCTTGATCGCTGAGGTGAGGTCGGCGCGCAGGCGCTCCTTCAATGGCGTGGTCGACGCGGACATGTGGTCCAGTCTCGCAGGCGGGCGGCACTTGTAGCCTTCTCTTTATGTCTGGCCCCTCTGGAGCGAAGTCCCTGATTGCCCGGGGGGCGTTGGCGATCGGTGCGCTGGGCCTCGGCACCCTGGCGTATGCCGGGCTGTACGAGGTCGATGCCTACCGCTTGCGTCGCGTCACGGTGCCGATCTTGCCGCAGGGTGCCGGCCCGATTCGCGTGCTACAGATCTCCGACCTGCACATGACACCGTGGACGAGGGCCCGGCAGATCTGGGTGTCCCGGCTCGCCGCGCTGGAGCCGGATCTCGTGGTCAACACCGGCGACAACCTCGCCCATCTCGATGCCGTCCCGTACGTGCTGCGGTGCCTCGGCCGGCTGCTCGACGTACCGGGAGTCTTCGTCTGGGGATCCAATGACTACTTCGCCCCGACATTCAAGAACCCGATTCGCTATCTGACGGAGAAGGGCCGCACCACCGAGCCGAAGCAGGACAAGCTGCCATGGGAGGATCTCGGCCGAGCCTTCACCGACCACGGCTGGGTCGACCTGACCCATGAGCGGGCGGTCCTGGAGCTACATGGCTTGCGATTCGGGTTTCGCGGCACCGACGATGCCCACCTCCGCTACGACAACTACGCCGAGGTGGCCGGGCCGATCGACCGGAACCTGATGGACGTCGCGGTCGGCGTCACGCACGCACCGTACCGCCGCGTGCTGGATCCCATGACCCAGGACGGCCATGACCTGATCCTGGCCGGCCACACCCATGGAGGTCAGGTATGCGTGCCGGGTCTCGGTGCGTTGGTCACCAACTGTGACCTCGATCCTGGCCGGGCCAAGGGCCTGTCCACCTACTCCGCCGGTGGACGGAGCGCCTGGTTGCATGTGTCCGGCGGCCTGGGCACGTCTCCCTATGCACCGATCCGGTTCGCCTGCCCACCCGAGGCGACTCTGCTGACGTTGACGGCGAGATCGTGAAGGATCCTGCGGCGCCGTTTCTCCGCACACCGCCACAAGCGAATGCGGATCGAGCCGATATCGGCGCCGTTTCTCCGCACACCGCCACAAACGGCCACGCACGGGCTCACTCGGGCGTCGTCGCCGCAGATTTCCTCAGGCTCCCGGCTGAAACGGGGTCCGCCCAGGCGGCAGCCATGGTCTAGACTCTCCGAGGCTCAGTCGAGCGCGGGGTGTGGCGCAGCTTGGTAGCGCGCTTCGTTCGGGACGAAGAGGTCGCAGGTTCAAATCCTGTCACCCCGACCACATTTGGCCTTGTCAACGCAAGGTCGCGTTCGAGGCCATCGCGGCCAGCGGGCCGGTACATCAGCGAAGTACAGCAGCGGACCATTAGTTCAACGACTCCCCGAGCCGCCGCAGCGCCTCACGGGTGGCCTCAGAGCTGGCCTTCGCGTAGATCTCCATCGTCACCGCCTGATCGGCATGACGCAGAACCCGCATGATCACCCGAGGATGCACATCAAGATCAACAAGTAGCGTCGCGCACGTCCGCCGGGCGTCATGCACGGTCAGTCGACGCACTCCAGCCGCCTGGCACCGCGCGCTGAACCGGCTATTGAACGTCCTGTCTCTTATACACATCTCCGAGCCCACGAG